>JAKAMV010000329.1 GCA_021812735.1 Chloroflexota bacterium
GACGAGGTCCGCGGTCGCGAGCGCGATGTCGAAGCCGGCCGCCTCCATCACGAGGTCGACGCCCGGCCGCAGCTCCATTGAGGCGAGCCGATCGGCGAGGCACAGGAGGCCGAAGCCCACGCCGCCGGCCGCCCCGGCGCCGGCGGTCAGCCGCTCCGATCGACCGGTGGCGCCCTCGAGCGCGTCCGCCCAGCGCGCAAGGCGCGCGTCGAGCGCAGCCACGTCGTCCGGGCTGGCCCCCTTCTGCGGCCCGTACACGGCCGCCGCGCCGTCGGGCCCCAGCAGGGGGTTGGTCACGTCGCAGGCGACGCGGAGGCGGAGCTCGGCCAGCCGGCGGTCGAGGCCGGACAGGTCGACGCCGGCCAGCCCTTCGGCGACGCCGGCGCCGAGCGCCGCCAGCAGGCCCGCGGCCCCGTCGCTCGTCGCGCTGCCCCCGATGCCCAGGGCGATCTCGCGGATCCCGGCGTCGAGGGCGGCCCGGATGAGGTCGCCGGTGCCTGCGCTGGTGGCCCGGGCGGCATCGCGCTCGGTCGGAGCCACCCGGGACAGCCCCGAGGCGGCGGCCATCTCGATGACGGCGGCGGCCCCGTCGTCTCGGACGAGCCACGGGGCGCGGATCGGCCGCAGGAGGGGATCCCGCGCCGGCGACTCGACCCGCCGCCAGCCGCCGGCCGCCTCGATCGCCACCAGCGTCCCCTCGCCGCCGTCGGCAAGCGGGGCCAGGTGGAGGTCGTCGCCGGGGCGGGCGCGCCGCCAGCCGTCGGCGAGTGCCCGCGCCACCTCGATGCTGGTGAGGGTCCCCTTGTAGGAGTCGGGGGCGATCAGGACGCGCATCGCGGCTCCGGGGCCCGGGAGGGGCGCGACGCCTCGGCCGCCCCTGCCCGCATCACTCCGCCATCAGGTCCACATTCACCGAGCGGCGCCGCTCCAGGTACTCCGGGATGCGGATCATCGGCGGCCGCTCCTGGTCGGCGATCTCGTGGACCTCGAGGGACAGGCGCCCGTGCCCGGAGCGGGGCAGCTTCATCGTGTGGCCGAGCTCGGCGAACAGGCGAGCGCGCCGGCGCTCCTCCAGCCGCTTCATCACCGCCTGGAGGATGACGAAGGACATCTTGGACAGCCCCTCGAGCTCCTGGTTGCGGTGGAGCCGCCGCTCCAGGTCGACCTGCCCGAGTCCCTCCAGGCCCGCCTTCTCGAGGGCGTCGATGAGGTGGCCGATCTCCACGGCGTACCCGGTGAAGAAGGGGATCTGCTCCAGCAGCGAGCGCCGGCCGGCGTACTCGCCCGCCAGCGGCTGGATGAACCCGGACAGCTCGGGGAAGAACAGGTTGATCAGCGGGCGCGCCACGAGCTCGGTGACCCGGCCGCCGCCGCCCTCCTTGATCACCCCGCCCTCGACGATCGGGCGCTGGTAGTAGCCCTTCACGTACTGCAGCCGGTGCTCCACCAGGAGTGGCCCGAGGGTTCCGTAGACCATCCGGCTGTGCCAGCTGCGGACGTCGGTGTCCGCCCAGACCACGATGTCGCCGCTGGTCTCGTAGAGGGACTTCCACAGGGCCTCGCCCTTGCCCCGGAAGGAGCCGTACCGCGCCAGCACGTCGGGGTGCTGGATCACGCGCGCCCCCGCGGCCTCCGCGATCGCACGCGTGTCGTCGGTGGAGGCGGAGTCGATGACCAGCAGCTCGTCGAGCAGCGGGAAGCGCTCCTGCATCTCGCGGATCGCGCGCGTGACGATGGGTCCGATCGTGTCCGCCTCGTTGAGCGTGGGTAGGACGAGCGACACCGTGACGCCCTGCTTCTGCTTGAGCTGGACCAGCCGCTCGAGGTCGGCGAACTCGCCGTGGTGGAAGTTCGCCTCGGCGAACCACCGCTCGACCTTGGCCGGGACAGCCCGCGACTCCTCCGCCAGCCGGTCCGCGGCGGCGAGGCTCTCGGCCTTCTGGGCCAGCACGTCGAACGTGTGGCGGCCGATGTCCTCGCGCGTCTTGACCACGATGACCGTGGTCTTGGAGCGCTGCGCCACGGCCTCGGGCAGCGAGCCGAACAGCGAGCTGCCGACCTCGCCGGGCGGGGCTGAGGCGCCCATGACCACCAGGTCCGCGTGCTCCGCCTCGCGCAGGATGGAGGTGCGGATGTTGCGCGTCTCGCGCAGGACCGGCTCGGCATCCGCGCTGATGTGCTGGCGCACGAACGCCGCGAGCGCGTGCTCGGCCTGGGCGCGGACCGCCTCGGTGACGCCAGCTGGCACGAAGTGGGTGACCGCGACCGTGGCGCCGTGGCGATGGGCGAGCGCGTCGGCGAAGCGCAGGGCGAGCTCGGCGTGCGGCCCGCCGCGCACCGGCACCAGGATCCGGCGGATCGCGCGGGCTCCCCGCTGCTTGACAACGGCAATGTCGCAGGGCGACTCGCGGACCACCTCGTCGATCGTGGGCGAGATCGCCGGGCCCGTTCCGCCCTCTCGCGTGGGCACCGACTTGCCCCCCCAGCCGAAGATCAGCAGGTCCGCCTCCTGCTCGGCCGCGGCCTCCACGATGCCCGCTGCGGCGTGCCGCCCGATGCGCACCAGCGGCCGGATGACGGTCCCCTCGGGGACGTAGTCGAGGACGCGCTGGAGGAGGCGCCTCGCCTGCCGGGCGCGGGTGGCGCCCTCGGACAGCGGCATGCCCTCGGGAACCTCGACGATCCCCAGAGCCGACAGCTCCCCGGTCCGCGGGTCCAGCAGCGCCGCGCCGATCCGGATCAGCTCCTCCGCGGTCAGCGGGTTGGCGACCGGGATCATGATCCGCGCGGGCAGCGGCTCGCTGCTCATCGCGGACCGCCATCCGCCGCCGCGTCCAGCGCCCGCCAGCGCTCGACCAGGTACGGCTTGAGCAGCTCGAACTCGCGCGCCTGGCGCTCCACACGCTCCTCCGCATCGGCCGTGTCCACGTGCCGGTTCTCCACCACGAACGAGCCGACGCGGCCGAAGTAGATGGGCACCAGCGCGGCGACCAGCTGCGAGGTGTCCATGTCCCCCCGGCGGGCGGCGATCACCAGGTCGTACACGACGCGCGCCCACAGGTCGTCCGGGAAGTGGAACCCGGCGAGCGCCTCCGCCATGTCGAGCGTTGACGCGTGCGGGCCGGTCTCGCCGCCCAGGCCCAGGCGCCGGGATGCCGCGTCGGCGAACGTGCCGGCCTCCTCGGCCAGCGTCAGGACCGCATCGGCCGTCGCCGGATCGAGGGCGCGGCGCCAGTTGTCGGCGAGCGCGAGCGAACCGCCGTGGAATTCCTCGAGCAGCCGGACGGCGTTCACCTCCAGCGGGGGCGGGTCGATGATCCGCTCGAAGCCGTAGGCGGGGACGTCGTGGCTGCCCTTGACCTCGAGCCACGCGTCCGGGTGGTCCACAGCGAGGCGGAGGATGGTCCCGACGACCTGCCGGAACATCGGCCCGAGGTCGGCCCCGGGGTCCTTGGGGTCGTGGACCTTGGCGCCCAGCCGCGTCTGACACACGGCGAAGCCGCCGGTGAGCGCGGTGGTGGTCATCCAGATGTCGATGCCGAACTTGCTGATGTCGCTCGTCCAGTCGTCCTGCTCGAGGTAGTGGCGGACCAGGTCGCCCGAGACGCCGAAGTCGCCGCCGATCGGCTGGCGAATGCGGTGACCGTACAGGGCGCGGGTGAGCGGGTAGGTGACGGTGTTGGTGATGGTGCCGTCGTACTTGTAGCGCGCGTAGAGGGGGGCGACGAAGTCGTAGCCGCCCTTGAGGATCGGCCCGGCGAGGAGCTCGATCCACTCGGGCAGGATGCTCCGGAGATCGCTGTCCACCACCACCAGCGCCTCCACGTCGAGCGCGGCGGCCAGCTCGAAGATCGTCCGCAGCGCGGCCCCCTTGCCGCCCGTTCCGTCGATCTCCGGGTAGGTGAGGGTGACCCGGTCGAGCTTGTTGGTGGGACGGACGAGCAGGATCGACTCGACGTAGTCCGGCGGCTCGGTCTCGACGACGACGCGCTGGGTGCCGTCCGGCGATCCCGCGTCGGAGTTGACCAGAACGGGCCTCTGGTCCGGGAAGTACTGGACGAGGCCGGCGTGCGCGGCGCGCACCACGTAGCCGATCGTCGCGGCGTTCTTGAAGCTCGGGATGCCGACCATGATGTCGGCCTTGCCGAGCCGCGCGATCTCGTCCCTGATGGCCGGGGTCAGCGTCGTCGGGGGCACGTCACCACCCTACCACTGCGCGCTGTCCCGCGGCCAGACACCCGCGCCGGCTGGTCGGTGCGCGGGGCGTCAGTCGCGCTGCTGCTGGCCGCCGCGCGTCGCATGTGTCGGCGACGGCACCACCGCCCAGTCGGGGTTCTCCGCGTCCGGCCGATAGCGGCTGTTGGCGGCGCGCCAGAAGATGTACTCGAAGCCCTGCCGGCCCCACGTGGCCGCCAGCCGGGAGCCCCCCGGCCGCGCGAACGGCGTGACCCGGACCAGCCGCGACTGCGCCAGGACCCCCTCGAGGTGGCGCTTGCGCTCGAGCAGGGGGAAGTCGAGCAGCGACCGGCCGTCGAGCCAGAGGAGGTCCGTGGCCACGAACGCGTGCTCCTCGCCCCGGGCCAGCGCCTCGAGGAACGGCAGCGCGCGCGCCTCCTCGTCAGCCTGGTGCTTGCGCCCGATGATGTACGGGTCCTTGCTGTTGCGGCGGAACAGGCGGGGCATCGAGAAGATCCCGCGGGGGACCGCCTCCCGGGCGGCGGCGTCCACCCCGACGCCGTCGTCGAACGCCTGCCGGGTCAGGTGGCCCTCGATCACCCCGCCGACCGCGCCGAAGGCGTTGCCCAGCGCGGCCTCGAGCGGCGGCGGCACGTCGATGCGGTCGCCGTAGCGGTACACCTCGGCCCGGCCTTGGTCGATCGCCGCGACCACTCGCAGCCCTGCCCAGTCGGGCTCGATGATCGGGTCCAGGATCTCGCCGGCGGCGCGCCGGCCCGGGTGCTGCGGCCGCCACTCAGCCGCCACGACGCGGGGATCGGTGGTCATTGCCCGATGCTACTCCCGACGACGGCCGGGCCCCGGGAGCCTGCGGGCCGTCGCCAACCCGCTCGGGACGGCGGCCGGGCGACGCGGCCTGCGGGCGGCCCGCTCCGAGGCCCTCGTGCGCCTCTATGATCCGCGCGAGGCAGGGAGCCGACTGGCCGGCACGCCGCGCACCCGAGGGACCGCATGACCGCAGCCACCGTCGCGACAACGGAGCTGACCGAGCTCGACCTCCGCAACCACCGCAAGGTCGCGCGCGCCGGCTGGGCAGTGTACGACCTCGCGGACACCATCTGGTCGTACGCGATCTTCTCGCGGGCGATCTCGCTGTTCCTGGTGGACAAGCTCGGCGACGGGCCGGGAAACCTGTGGCTCGGGCTCTCGGTGGCCCTGTCCGTGGGCATCAACGCGCTCGTCTCGCCGCTCCTGGGCGCCGTCTCGGACCGCTTTGGCCGGCGGCTGCCGTTCCTGTTCGCGTTCACGCTGGGCGCCTGCCTGCCGGCGATGGCCATCCCCTTCGTGCCCGTCTGGCTGGGGATCGTCCTCTTCTGCGTGGCGATGTTCTCGTACCAGTCGTGCCTGATCTACTTCGACGCCACGCTCCAGCTGGTGAGCACGCCCGAGAACCGCGGCCGGATCGCGAGCCTCTCCACGGGCGTCGGCTACATGGGCACGGTCCTCATCGCGCTCCTGCTGTTCGCGACGGACCTCTCGGTGGAGATGACCTTCGTGGTCGCGCCGATGATGTTCCTCGTGCTGTCGGCGCCCACCTTCCTGCTGCTCCGCGAGGACGGCAGCCGGGCCAAGAAGGACGCCGACCCGCTCGGCGCGGCGTGGTCGCAGACGCTGCGGACGATCCGCTCGCTCGACCAGTACCCGGGCCTCGGCCGGTTCCTCGCCTCGCGATTCTTCTACACCGACGCGCTCAACACGAGCGTCACGATCATGACCATCTTCGCCGTCAAGGCGGTCGGCTTCACCGAGCAGGACGCCAACATCGTCCTCCTGTGCCTCACCCTGTCGGCGATCATCTCCGCGTTCATCTGGGGGCAGCTGGTCGACCGCTACGGTCCCAAGCGCACGCTGTTCAGCGTGCTGACGATGTGGGCCGGAGCGCTCGTCGTCGGCGCCGCGCTCGTGTCGCCGGGCCCGTTCATCCTCGCGGGGCTCGTGATCGGCGCCGGGTTCGCCGGGCTCCACGTCTCGGACCGAGTGCTCATGTACCGCCTCAGCCCCGAGGACCGCCTCGGCGAGTTCTACGGCCTCTACGGCCTGGTGGGGAAGGGGTCGCAGGTCATCGGCAACCTGTTCTGGGGCGTGGTCCTGTTCCTGACCTTCGACACGCTGGGCAAGGGCGCCTACCAGCTGGGAATCTTCACCCTGCTGGTCGCGATGCTGATCGGCCTGTACCTGCTCTACCCCGTGCCGGAGAAGCGCGAGGGGTAGCGGCCGGCGGCACTAGTCGCCGTAGCCCTCCGGGTGCGCCTGCCGCCACGCCCAGGCCGAGCCGATCATCTCCTCGAGCGTGGACCGCCGCGGCGTCCAGCGCAGCAGCTCGCCGGCCCGCGCGCTCGACGCGACCAGCACGGGCGGATCGCCTGCCCGGCGCGGCCCGACCGAGTGCGGGATCGGCCGCCCCACGACTGCCTCTGCCGCGCGCAGGACGTCCTTCACAGAGAACCCGGTCTCCGTGCCCAGGTTGGCGATCGCGGGTTCCGCGGGGCCGCCGCCGACCGGACCCGAGCGGGCGTCGGCGGGGTCGGTCGCGAGCAGCGCCGCGACGTGGGCGTCGGCCAGGTCCTCGACGTGGATGTAGTCGCGGATCGGCGTGCCGTCGGGCGTCGGGTAGTCATCCCCGAACAGCGTGAGCGGGGGGCCGCCCTGCGCCGCCCGCAGCACGTTCGGGATGAGGTGCGTCTCCGGGCGGTGCACCTCGCCCAGGCGCTTGGTGGCGCCGGCCACGTTGAAGTAGCGCAGGATCACGCTCCGCAGGCCGTACGCGGCGCCGTACCAGCGGAGGGCGCCCTCGAAGGCGCGCTTGGTCTCGCCATACGGGTTGATCGGGCGCAGGGGCGCGTCCTCGCGGATGGGCGTGGCGTCGGGCACGCCGTACGTGGCCGCGGTCGATGAGAAGACGACGCGCAGCACGCCGGCGGCGCGCGCCGCCTCGAGCAGGGCCACCCCGCCGACCACGTTCTCGCGGTAGTACTTCGCGGGGTCCGACATGCTCTCGCCGACGAGGGATCGGGCAGCACAGTGCAGGATCGCGTCGACGTGCTCGCGCTCGAGCAGGCCCCGGGTGGCCGCCTCGTCCGCATAGGTCCCCGTGACCAGCCGCGCCGCCGGGTTCGGGACCGCGGCGTGGCCCGTGGACACATCGTCGAGCACGACCACCTCGTGGCCCGCGGCGATGAGCGCGTCCACGGACACGCCCCCGACATAGCCGGCGCCGCCGGTGACCAGGACCTTCACGGAACCACCTCGCGATCGGGCAGGGCCTCGCCCCGCGTCATGAGCACTTCCTCCAGACGTTGGGCCAGCCGGATTGCGGCGGCGTTCTCCGGATCGATCTCCAGCGCGCGCCAGGCCAGCTGCAGCGCGCCCGCATCGTCCCCTCGGTCGAGGGCCACGCGCGACAGCCCGGTCACGGCAATGGAGTTGCGCGGATCGGCGTCGAACGCCTGGCTGTACAGGCGCTCAGCCCGGTCCAGCAGGCCCATCCCCAGCGCCTGCTCCGCCTGGAGCAGCACCTCCATCACGACGGGCTCGCCGCGTCTTCGTACATCTCGGCAAGGATGCCCTGCGCGAGCAGCATGAGCGAGCCCCGCTCGTTGAGGGCGGGGTCCGCGATGACCCGGTCCAGCAGCTCGTCGATGACCCTGCCCAGCCGGGGACCCGGCGTCAGGCCCAGTTCCGCAATCAGGTCGTGGCCGTTGACCGCGAGGGCAGCGCGGTCGAGCGGGTGCGCGGCGTGGAGCTCCTGCTCGACGCGGGCGCGGAAGGCCATCGTGTCCGGGTGGTCGGGATCACCGCCGCTGCCGGTGGCGTCCGCGCGGCGGAGCGCGAACAGCGCGTCGATGCGCTCGGCGCCGATGCGCTTGATGAACCTCCGGATCGCCGCGTCGGTGGCGTCGGGATCCACCTGGAACATGTGGTGGCGCACGAGGTGGACCACCTCCTCCGCCGGCGCGCGCGGGTAGCGGAGACGGCGGAGGAGCGCCTCGGCCAGCGAGGCGCCGACCGACTCATGGTGCGGGAAGCGCCCCCCTGCGAGCGTGGCAGGCTTGCCGATGTCATGGAGCAGGGCCGCCAGCCTGACCACGGGCCGTTCCGCGGGCGCGGCGTCCACGGTCCGCATGGTGTGTGCCCAGAGGTCCTCGCCGGGGATCTTGTGCTGGGGGATGCCGCGCTGGGCGGCCAGCTCGGGCGAGAGCACCGCCAGGAGGCCGGTCTGCTCGGCGAGCGACAGGCCCACCGACGGCCGCGGCGCCGCCAGCAGCTTCTCGAGCTCCGCCCCGATCCGCTCCCCGGAGAGGTGGGCCACGAGCCCCGCGTTGGCGGTGATGGCGGCCAGGGTGGCGGGCTCGACCGCGAGGTCGAGCGTGGCCGCGAGTCGCGCGGCCCGCACCATGCGCAGCGCGTCCTCGCGGAAGCGGGCATCCGGGTCGCCCACCGAGCGCAGGATTCGCGCCTCGAGGTCCACGCGCCCGTCGAACGGATCCACCAGCTCGTTGGCCACCTCTCTTGGGCGGCGGCCCCAGGCCATCGCGTTCACCGTGAAGTCCCGGCGCGCGAGGTCCTCCAGGATGTCGTCCCCGAACTCCAGCCGGTGCGGCCGCCGGAAGTCCGCGTACTCGTGCTCGAGCCGGAAGGTGGTGACCTCGAACACCTGCTGGTCGCGGCGGACGGCGACGGTCCCAAAGCGGTTCTCGTAGACGGCTCCGGGGAACAGCTCCACCAGGCGGTCGGGGCGCGCGTCCGTGGCGAGGTCCCAGTCGGCCGGCTCGCGGCCGAGCAGCGCGTCGCGCAGCGACCCGCCGACCACATACGCCGCGTGGCCGGCGTCGACGAGCCGGCCGATCAGGTCGTGGACGGCCGTCGGCACGACGGCGTCGAGGTCGAGCTTCCCCGGCTCGGCCTCGCCCGGCTCGGCCCCACTCTGGCCGTTATCGCGCCGGTCGGTATCGCGCCGGTCGGCAGCGGGCGCCGCCGCCGTGCCCGGCTCGGCCGCGGGCGGCTCGTCCTCGCTCTGGTCGGTATCGCGCCGGTCAGTCGCGGGCGGCGCGGCCGTGCCCGGCTCGTCCTCGGGCGGCCCGGCCGCTGGTGTCGCGGCATTCA
>JAKAMV010000330.1 GCA_021812735.1 Chloroflexota bacterium
CGCTTCGTCTGGGCCAGGTACGTGATGTCGTCGTGGAAGGCGTACTGGTCGCGCTCGTCGCGGACCAGGTCGCGGGTGGTGCTCATGACTGCTCCGTTGCAGGCGGCGGGCGCCGCGGAAGCGCTAGGTCGAGGGTACTGGCGTCGGGAACGCCACGGGCGCTGTGAGGACGCCTGCCCCCGGGCTAATCCCTAGTGGAATTATCGGAATTATCGGCCGATCCGTCAACGCGACTTGCGCGGCTGGTCACGGGCCCCTTGCACGGGCCGCCCAAGGCCACGATGCGTGCGCGGCATCAGGCTCGCGCGGCCCTCGTCGCGTTGATGGTCCGTGCGCATCAGGTGGCCCGCTGTCGTGGCGGCCCGCGGGAATTGAACGAGCGCGGCCCAGACGGACCGCGCTCGTCGGGTGGTGCCAGGCGCGAGCGTCAGTGCGCCGCGGCCACCAGATCCGGGATCAGGTTGGCCGCGTTCGGCGTGCCCAGGCCCGTCACCGGGTCCCAGCCCTTCGTCGCCGGGTAGCCCGGGATCGACGCGTCGGTCTGGTTGTTCCCCGTGGTCACGTCGTAGAAGTCAGCGGCGTACATGGCGGGGTTGGCACCGATCTTGTACAGCGCCGGGTTGATGAGCCCGAGGCCGCCGCCGTTGAGCTGGTCGGCGATCGCGACGAGGCCCGCCCAGTTGGGGCACGACACCGAGGTGCCGCCGACGATGAACCAGCCGCCGTCGAGGCTGTCGTACACGAGCACGCCCGTCAGCGCGCTGGCCTCGTAGGCGACGTCGGGGACACCGCGCATCGAGCCGATCGAAGTGCTGCCTGCCGGCAGGTTGTCCTGGTAGGACGGCTTCGCGAACACGCGGCTGTAGCCGCCGCCCGACGCGACCCAGCCCACCTCGGCCACGCCCGGGTTCGCCGGGCAGCGGCCGGGCGGGTCGACCGAGTCGACCGTGCGCGTCGTGGTGGCGGTCGGGTCCGTGCACAGGTAGGTGCCGCCGACCGCGGTCACGAGCGGGTCGGACGCGGGCCACACGACGGTCGGGTACGGGATGAGGGACCCGCCCTGCCCGACCGGCTGCTTCATGCCGTTCGCCGTCTCGCCGTCGCCGGACGAGCCGAGCACCGTCACGCCGTGCTGCGCCGCGGCGATGTACGCGTGGCGCAGGTTGAGCAGCGACTGCATGCTGCCGAAGGACTCCTCGGCGGCGGCGAAGCTCTGGCTGATCACGTTGGCCATGCCCCGGTCAACGAGCGCCTGCTCGGCATTCATCATCAGCGGGAAACCCTGGACGCCGAGCGTCTCGGCTGTCGGGACGGTCACGAGCCGGATGTTCGCCTCCGGTGCGATCGAGTGCGCCCACTCCACGTCGAGCGAGACCTCGAGCGCCCAGCCGTTGTGCGCCTCCTGGCCCGGGCTCTTGCTGGTCGGCGGCGGCGCGAAGGTCCCGGGCGACCCCTGGAAGCTCGTGACCTTGAAACGCGACCTGGCTCGATCGAGCTTCGGGCCTGCGGCCTTGGCGTCGCGCCTGGCGCGATGATCCCCCATCCACGCCTGGGGCGTGCTCGGCCGAGCACCCGACCATGGCAGCGCCCAGAACGATCCTGTCAGGCGATGCAGGATTCGGCGAACCGGCCCGCGATCCACGGGTCCACCACCGCGTGGAAGGCATCGCCGCGATTACGGCGGACGCAATGACCGGCTCCGTCGACCACGACGATCTCGATCGCCGGGTTGCGAATCGCCTCGATGAGGGAACGGGATCGAGGGACGATCGTGTCGTCGGTGCCGGTCACCACGAGCGCTGGCCGTCGAATCCGCGCTGCCAGCACCGGCCATGGGTCCCGCATGGAGAGGGCGAGGCGGCCCAGCGCCAGGAACGCCGCATCAGTCTCGCGCTTGGCCTCCGCCCACGGCTCGAACTCGATCTCGGGCCACCCCGGGTGCGTCACGCGCTCCGCAGCGAGCGTGCCCGCCGGGTCCTCGACGAACCGGCGGCGGTCCGCGGTCCATCGCGTCGGGAGCTCCGCATCCGCCGGCGAAGCCTCGGGGGGTGGCCACGCGGGGTCCTCCAGGACTGCCGCCGCCACGAGGTCCGGGCGGCGCGCCGTCACGGCCGCCGCCATCGCGCCCCCCATCGAGTGTCCGACCAGGATCACGGGGCCGCAACCGGCGCCAATCCGCTCGATCGCGGCGATCGTCGCGGCGTACATGTGCTCGGCCGGCTCGTCGGCGAGCTGGGCCGCCGTGAACCGCGGGGACTGCCCGTGCCCGAGTGCGTCGATTGCTGCGATCCGGTACGTGGTCCGCCAGCGGGTCACAGCGTCACCCCACGTCGAGCCGGAGTCGGTGATGCCGTGGAGGAGCACGAGCGTCCGCGCCGCTGGATCGGGCACGCCGAAGGAGTGCACGACAAGCTCGGGCGGCACGGATGTCATCGTCCTGCCCTCGTGTGTTGAGCCTGCGCCTCAGCTGATCGCCCGGCCCGCGTGTGCCCGGAGCCTGGGGTGTTGCTCTTCTCAGCCACGGACGAGCCACCGCGCCGCATACGGCGGCATCGGGATACTGTCGCCCGGGCCGAATGGCCGTCTGTCGTCCAGCACGTCAACGGCCGTCTCGAGCCCGCCTAATTCGAGGGCCGCCCCGTCAAGCACCGTCGCCCGGTCGGTCAGGTTGCACATCACCATCAGCGACCCCTCGGGGTGGTTGCGGACGAACGCGAACAGGTGCGAGTCGCCCAGATCCACCACCTCGAGCGGCGTCGCGGCGTGCAGCTGGCGCAGACTGCGGCGGATGCCGATCAGGCGTGCCAGGCCGTCGAATAGCCGGCCCTCGATCGTCGTCGGGTCGTGTCGCCGCTCGGAAGCGTCCCAGCGCATCCAGGGTCGATGGATCCATCGGTTGTCCGAGGCGATGCGCGGGTCCTCGAGGTACGAGTGGTCGTTCAGCAGCCCAATCTCGTCGCCCATGTACAGCAGCGGGATCCCGTCCCAGGCGAGGATCAGCGCGTTGCCGAGCAGCATCCGCGCGATCGCGCGGTCAATCTCGGCGGTGTCGGCGTGGGCCAGGCCCAGCTCCAGCCCGGCGAGGCTTGCGAAGGTGCCGTTGATCCGCGAGTCGCCGTTGGTGGGATTGAACTGGAACACCTCGCCCACCGCGAACGAGCCCGGGAACGAGCCTGCGTAGAACTCGGACAGGAAGGCGCGGTGGCCCGGCCCCGACCAACCCACGGCCTCGGCGTCCTCCTCGGTGATCGCCCAGCCGATGTCGTCGTGGCACCGGATGTAGGAGCCCCAGGCCGTGGTCGAGGGCTTGCGCGGGAACGCGTCCATGACGTGGGTCATCAGGCGGGTGTCGCGCGTCGCGAGCGAGGACCAGTACTGGACCATGAGGCTGTTGTGGTACGCGAGGTCGCATTCGCGACCCTGGTGGCGACCCGCGCCCAGATACGGCGCCAGGTCGTCGGGGCCCACGATCGCCTCGGCCTTGAAGATGACTGCGGGTGCCGCGATCCGAGCGCACGCCCGCAGCGCCCGGAGCAGGTCGTGAACCTCGGGCTGGTTCTGGCAGTTGGTGCCCATGCGCTTCCACATGAACGCCACCGCGTCGAGGCGGAACACGTCCACGCCCCGGTTCGCGTGCTCAAGCACGATGTCGATCATCTCGGTGAACACGCGCGGGTTCGCCCAGTTGAGGTCCCACTGCCAGGAGTTGAAGGTCGTCCACACCCAGCGGCCGTCGGGCAGCTGGGTGAAGTTGCCGGGCGCCCAGTCCGGGAACACCTCGGGCAGCGTCCGCTCGTACGCGTTGGGCAGCCTGCGGTTGGGGAAGATCCGGTAGTACGCCGAATAGCCGGGATCGCCGGCCGCCGCGGCGCGCGCCCACAGGTGCTCGGCGGCCGTGTGGTTGAGCACGAGGTCGATGCAGGTCGAGATCCCGCGGGCGCGGAGGCTCGCCGCCAGGTGCTCGAGGTCCTCGTTCGTCCCGAACCGGGGGTTCACCGAGCCGTAGTCCGCGACGGCGTAGCCGCCGTCGTTGTCGCCCTCGCGCGGCCGCAGGATCGGCATCAGGTGGACGTAGCGGACCCCGAGCTCGTCGAGGTAGTCGAGGTGGTCCTCCACGCCCCGCAGCGTCCCGGCGAAGCGGTCGACGTAGAAGACGTACCCGATCATCGAGGGGTCCTGGAACCAGTCGGGGTGGTAGAGGCGCTCCCGGTCGAGGGCGCGCAGCGCGGCGGGGCGGGCGGCCCAGCGGGCGGCCAGCCTCGCAACCAGCGCCATGAGCTCCTCATCGCGGACCGGGCTCTCCGCCCATGGCGTGCGCAGCCCGTCCCACAGGTCCGGCCACCAGCGCCGTAGGCGCAGCAGGAACGCCTCGCTCTCGGGGGCGCCGGCGTCCGGGGCGACGGTGCCCGGGGCGGCATCGAGGCCCAGGGCGCGTCGGGCGACCGCCTCGGCCCGCTCGAGCGCCGCCTCCTCCTCGCCGACGTCAGCGAGACGCGGTGGCACGGCCCCCGCGCGCCCGGGCGCGGCCGCGACGCGCGGACGGCGCGATGCGGACGAGGGCATCAGCGCCACTCCGGCTTGCAGGCGACGCGCAGGAGACCCTCAGGCCCCGTCTCCACCGGAACGGGGTCGCCCAACTCGCCCACGAAGCGGCCCTGGGCGTCGCGATCAAGCCAGCCCATGAGGTGCCGCTTCCCTCCCAGCTCGACGAGCCGACCCGCGTACCACCGGTCCGCCGGGTCCCCAAGGAGGCAGGGACCCGGCGGCACGGCGAACGGCCCCAGCGCCGACAACCCCACCAGCGCCAGGGTCCCCGTCTCGGGCACGAATCCCGGACGGGCGCGGCGAACCGCGGCATGGTCGATCGCGCGCAGGCTGGCGAGGACGACCCACCGGCCATCCCCCATCGGCACCAGCTGGGGCACCTCGAGCTGGCTGACCTCGCCGGGCGCGGAGAGTGGCGGGCCAACCTCGAAGGCCTTCCGGTCGTGCGACCAGGCGTGGCCGATGACGCCGCGGGCGTCCGGTGGACCGCGCCGCGCTTTGGCGGTGATCAACAGGTGGAGCACACCCGCGTCGTCGACGTGGAGCCAGGGGTCGCGCCAGTGCTCCGCGCGGCCCGCGAGGCCGGCGGTCTCGTACCAGTGGGAATCCGCTCGGACCACGGCGTCGGTCCTGGTCCAGGCATTGAGGTCCGGCGAGGTCGCGAGGCCGATCCGCTGCACCCAGCGGCCCCCGTCCTGCAGCCCGATCCCGGTGTAGCCCATGAGCCAGCGGTCGCCATCGCGGATCACGCTCCCCGTCCACGTCGCCCGCGCGTCGATGTCGCCCAGCCCAGGGGCCGGCAGCGGCGACGGACGGAGCTCCCAGGCATGGAGGTCGCGCGACACGGCGTGGCCGACGCGCGCGTGGCCGTGCCGAAGGTCGGGATCCCCCAGCGACCGCGGCGCAGAGAGGAAGAACGCGTGAACGAGATCCCCGTCCACGGCGAACCACGCGTCCCACACCCAGTCGTCGGGCAGCCGCAGGGTCATCGCGCTGCCCCGCAGGCGCCGACCCGCCGCCGCCGCCAGGGCGGGGCGGCGGTGGCGGACATCTGCTGATCGCTCACGGTGGATTGGCCTCGCGGGCTCAGCCCTTGACGCCGGACGCCGCGATGCTGCGGATGAAGTACCGCTGACCGATGAGGAACATCACCACCGGCAGGACGCTGACCAGGATGACGCCGGTCATCAGCGTGGCGATGTCGGGCGACAGGTTGGCTCCCTTGTTGAGGGTGATGGCCAGGCCCTGCTGGAGCACGTACATGTCGGGGTTCGTGTTGAACACGAGCGGCTTGAGCAGGTTGCTCCACTCGCCCAGGAACGTGAGGATGAACACCGTGGCGATCGCCGAGCCCGAGAGCGGCAGCATCACCGAGAAGAACGTGCGGTAGGGGCCCGCGCCGTCCACCTTGGCCGCCTCCTCGAAGTCCTTCGGGATCGTGATGAAGAACTGACGGAAGACGAAGATCGAGAACGGGCTCGCGAGGCTCGGGACGATCAGGGCCTGGTATGAGTCGAGCCAGTGCCAGCCCGACAGCATCAGGAAGATCGGCACGAACAGGATCTCGAACGGGATGATCATCGTGCCCAGCACCAGCAGGAACAGCCAGTCGCGGCCCCAGAACTTGAGGCGTGCGAAACCGTAGCCTGCCAGCGCGCCCACGGCGATCTGGCCGAAGGTGACCGAGAGCGTCATCACAAGCGTGTTGAAGAGCTCGCGCCAGAAGTTCATCCGGCCGATGACGTCGGGATAGTTGCCCCACTGCGGGACGGCCGGGAGCAGGCTGCCCGGGCTGGTGAGCGTTTCCTGGTTGGTCTTGAGCGACGTCAAGATCACCCAGATGAAGGGGAACAGGAAGACGACGGTCAGCGGCACCAGGATCAGGTACTTGCCGCGATTGGAATTGCCGGGGCGGTTCATGGTCTGCGCCTCCCCTCAGTAGATGCTCTGCTCGCTTCGCCGGGTCACACGCAATTGGACAGCGGTGATGACCAGGACGAGGACGAGGAACAGGGTGGCGGCGGCGCAGGCGACGCCGGTCCGGTTGGTGAACGTGTTGAAGATGAAGTAGACGATCGTCTCGGTCTGGCCCGACGGACCCCCGTTGGTCATGACGAAGAACGGCACGAAGGCCTGGAAGCTGCCGATGGTGTTGGTGATGACCAGCAGCGCCGTGGTGGGGATCAGGAGTGGCCAGCTGATGTAGCGGAAGCGCTGCCAGACCGTTCGAGCGCCGTCGATCTCGGCAGCCTCGTACAGGTCGTTGCTGATCCCCTGGAGGCCCGCGATGTACAGGATCATCGAGAACCCGGCGACCTTCCAGGTGTTCATGACCACCACGATCACGATCCCCCAGAACGGGTCGTGGTGCCAGTTCGGGATCGTGATGCCGAACGACGCGAGCAGCGTGGTGAAGTAGCCCAGCTGCGGGTCGAACAGCCAACTGAACGCGACGCCCGCCGCCACGAAGGACACGACCATCGGGAAGAAGAACGAGGCGCGGAAGAACGTGCGGCCCTTGAGCTCGCGCTCGAGGAGAATCGCCAGTAGCAGGCCCAGCAGGATCTGCGCGGGCATCGCGAGAAGCACGAATACCGTGGACACGAGCAGCGAGTGCACGAAATCCGCCTGCATCGAGCCCGAGACGATGTTCGTGTAGTTGTCGAGGCCGATCCACTTCGGCGAGCCCAGCAGGTTCCACTTCTGGAAGCTGAGCCAGACGACGTAGATGATCGGGTAGAACAGGAAGACGGCCATGAGCGCGAGTGCCGGCATGACGAACGAGGCGTTCATCAGCTGGGCACGCACGCCGGGGCCGCCCTCGCGGCGCGCCCTGGCGCCGGCGGTTTCGCTGACAGCGGCTGCAGTCATCGTGCGGGCCTCCTTACCCGGACGATCCGATGAGGAGGGCCAGCCGCCTGAGGTGCTGGCGCCCGACCCTCCCTGGTGAGTTCGTCAGGCGGGCCCGGGGACGGGCCTCGTCCGACGCGTCACGCCCCTACGACTTGAGGGCCGTGACCGCCTTTGCCGCGGCGTCGAGGCTGGCCTGGACGTCCGCGCCCTGGAGGATGATCGGGTCCCACGCGTCCTTGCCGAACGCCGTCTGCGCGTCGCTCGACTGCGGCAGCGCGGACCGGGCCACGCCGTACGGGACCCCGTTGACCCAGCCCCGGAGGTACGGGTACTTGTCCAGCTGCGCCTGGTAGGCCGGGTCCTGGGTCGCGGTCTTGGTGACCGGCAGGTTGCCCGACTGGATGTTGAACGCCACCTGGAAGTCCTTGCTCAGCATGAAGTCGGCGTAGGCGAACGCGCCCTTGACCTTGTCGTCGCTGTGCTTGAACACGAACAGGTTGTCGCCACCGATGTTGGTCGCCGGCTGCTTGTGGCGCGGGAACGGGACCACGGTGAACTTGAAGTCGGTGAACTTCTGGAGGTCCGGCAGGTTCCACGGCCCGTTGCACACGATCGCGGCCTTCTTGCCGAACCAGAGCGTCAGCTCCCAGCCCTTGTCGAGCGGCGAGGTGTAGCCCTTCGTCACCAGGCCCTGCAGGTAGGTCATGGTCTCGAGGCCCTCGGGCCCGGCGAAGCCCGGGTCCCCCGCATCGGACAGGAACGTGCCGCCGGCGGTGGCGAGCCAGGCGTGGAACAGCCAGGCGTCCCAGCCGTTCTGGGTGGCGTTCATGAGGTAGCCCTTCATGCCCGCCTTCTCGGTGATCGCCTGGCACGCCGCCGCGAAGTCTTCCCACGTCCAGGTCTTGGTCGGATCCTGGTCCGGGATGGCGACGCCCGCCGCCGCGAAGGCGTCGGTGTTGATCAGCATCGCGCAGTTGTTGGTCATCCAGGGCAGGCTCTGGACCTTGCCGTTGTACGAGCACAGGGTGACCAGCGACGGGTAGATGTCCGCCTTGACGTCGGGCTTGCCGTTCAGCCAGGTGTCCACGTCCGCGAGCAGACCGGCGTCCGAGTAGGCGCCCATCTCGCCGCTCTCCATCCACGCCATGTCGGGCGAGGTGTCGGTGTTCGCCGCGACCTGCTGGCGGAGCGTCTGCGCGTTCTCGATGCCGCCGTTGGTCTCCTTGATCGAGACCGTGGGGTGCAGCTTCTGGAACTGCGGGTACCACGTGTTGAGCCACTCAGTCTGGGTGGCCTGCGGCATGGTGTCGTACAGGTTGACCGTCACCGTGGGGTCGGCGGCGGCGCTTGCCGCGCTCGACGGGGCCGACGCGGCAGCGGTGGCGCTTGCGGCGTTCGGCTGGCTGGCAACGGCTGACGCCGCCGCTGGGGACGCGGCGCTGGGGGAGGCCGCCGAATTCGAGCATGCCGCGAGGAACGCGCCGATGCCCGGGATGCCGAGGCCGAGCACCGCGCCGGCCTTGAGTAGATCGCGTCGCTTGACGCTTCTGTCCAACTCGCCTGACATGTCCGCGTTGCTCCTCCTAGACCGCCATCGAGTCTCTCGTGGAACCGCTCCCATGAGATGACGGGCGCAGCGTAGCAGGTAATCGCGCGGAGTGGAAGAGGGAAGTTACGATCACCCGCCACAACATGCGCGGCCCATGGAACCGGTCCCGCGAACTCGGATATGATGTCCTCATCACCACATCCCGGCCGGAGGACCAATGCCAGTCACGATCGGCGACGTCGCACGCAAGGCCGGCGTCGGGCGTGGGACCGTGAGCCGGGTCCTGAACAGCAAGCCCAACGTCGATCCGGACACGCGCGCCCGCGTCCAGGCCGTGATCGACGAGCTGGACTTCGTCCCCAGCGCGGCCGCGCGGCGCC
>JAKAMV010000331.1 GCA_021812735.1 Chloroflexota bacterium
GGCGAGCGGGGACCGCCGCGGGTCGCCGGGGGCGGTGCTGCGAGCGGGCGCGATGCGGTTCCTGGGCAGGATCAGCTACTCGCTCTACCTCTGGCACTGGCCGATCCTCGCGCTGCCGGCGGTGCTCCTCGGGGCGGCACCATCGGCGCCGCTGACCGCGGCCCTCGTGGCCGGCGCGGTCGTGGCGTCGTACCTGAGCTATCGGTTCGTGGAGCAGCCGTTCCGCCGGCCGGGCGCCCATCTGCCGGCCGCGGCAACCCTCCGGCGGGCGGCCGCCGTCGTGACCGGCGTCTGCGTCCTCACCGTCGGCGCGGGCGCCCTCGGCACGGCTGCCGCCGGCTTGGGCCCGGTCCCGGCGTCTGCGCCCGTGGCCGCTGCCGGGACCCAGTCCACGGCGCCGGGCCAGACCGCCGGGGGCGCCGACAACCCGGCGGCGCTCGACGACCCGAGCCTGCTGCCGGACCAGGCGCTCCTCGGGGCGCCGAGCCCCTCCCCGTCACGCGCCAGCGTGGCTCCCGGGACCGCGGGAGCGTCGGCGACACCCGTCACGCCCTCGCCCGGGCCGTCCCCGACTGGCGCGGCGACACCCGCCACACCCGCGCCGAGGCCGTCCTTCGTGGCCACCGTGGTCGCACCGCCCGCGGGCGTCGCGGCGACCGGGGCGCTGCCCGCGACCGTCCGGCCCAGCCTCGCCTCCGCCCGGGACGACGCGGAGCCGCTCCTGGGCCACGGCTGCGGGGACGACCACGGGGCCACCGTGCCGAGCGTCTGCGTCTTCGGGAGCAAGGACGCCGCGCACACGGTCGTGCTCATCGGGGATTCCCACGCCGCCCAGTGGTTCGGCGCCCTGCGGGTCCTCGCGGAGCAGCGGGGCTGGCGGCTGATCCCCCTGACCAAGGCCGCCTGCACGCTCACCAGCGAGCGGATCGTCGACACCTACACCCGGCGCGAGTACACGGAGTGCGCGGCCTGGCGCGACGCGGTGATGCGGATCGTCCCGAGCCTCCACCCCGACCTGGTCGTGGTCGCCCTCAACCGCTGGATCATCCCCGCCGCCGGCGAGCCGGCCACGATGAGCGGCGAGGGACGGGCGATCGGCCAGCTGCTGGCGAGGCTGCCGCATCCGGTCGTCCTCATCTCGGACACGCCGGACTTCGGGCTGGACGTGCCCGCGTGCCTCGCCTCGCACCGGTCCAACCTCGACGCCTGCCGGGCGCCGGCCGGCGCCGCCGGCGGCTACTTCGTCCCCCGCGAGAAGACCGCCGCGACCGTCGGCATGGCCACCTGGCTGGACATGACGCGGGCCGTGTGCCCGAGCCTGCCCTGCTCGCCCGTGGTGGACGGCACCATCGTGATGCGCGACAGCCACCACATGACCTACACCTTCTCGCGCCACCTGGCGGGCCCGCTGGGCGCCGCGCTCGACGCCGCGGGGGTTGGGCTGGACCCGCCAGCGCCGGGGTCCTCGCTGCCGCCCTCGCCGGCCACCTCGACGTCGCCTGCCGCCGCGCTGCCGCAGGGGGAGCCGCGTTCCCGGGCCCCGGCCGGGAACCTCGCCGTGGACGGGACGGCGAGGGCCACGGGCTAGGCGGCACCGGCCGTCGGCTACACTGTGCCCGCCGCGCGCCCGTAGCTCAGTGGACTAGAGCATCGGTCTTCGGAACCGAGTGTCGGGGGTTCGAATCCCTCCGGGCGCGCCACTGTCTTGAGTCGCGACATGGGCGACACGTGACGAAGGGCACGATCCGATGGCGATTGCGCCAACGGTTGCGTCGCGGCGAAGAGTGCCAACGGTTGCGTCGCACGATCTGCTGCCTGACCGGTGCGTCACGGTAGGCACAGTCGGTGCAAGGCCCGTGGTACAGACGTCAGGCTGCTCATCTCGTCCACAACCACCCGTCCGGCAACCCAAGCCGCCACGTGAAATCGCGCGGCAATCGTCCAGCGCCAGATCGCGGGCTAGTTGTCCGAACCTACCTACTCACGTTCAGTAGGTGTGCACGCCGGCGCGATCGTGACCCCTCCTAGCAGGCGACGCGCTAGGCTTCGCGCTAGAAGGGGGCACGATGCCGACGACGCCGGGAGTGCAGACATACCGCGAGCTGGAGAACTGGCTCTCGGCGACCATGGCGCATCGCAGCCGCCCGGCAGTCAAGACCTACCTCGTCGAGCCGGCGCCCAGGCTCCTTGGCCGGGATCTCCAGGAGTTCCTCCGGCGATCCTTCCGTGCGGCCAGCCCCCGCCGTCGCGTCGCCGTGACGCCGCTCCCCGAGAACGCCGACGTCCTCGAGGCCCAGATCGGCAAGGTTAGGCTCTGGGTCGAGACCGGTGACGACCGCTTCTGGCAGGTGCACTCGATCGACGAGACGAGCGTCGTCGCGCCGATCGTCGACCGCTGGATCGCCCTGACGCCAGAGCTCGACGCCCCCTGGTTCCCCGAGCAGCTCCTCCGCGCCATCGCAGACGTCGGCGAGTTCATCGGCTTCGGGCTCTCGTACAGCCGCGCCTACTTCGCGGAGGACCCCGACGGCGCCGAGTCGCTGTCCGTGCGCGTGAGCGGGTCGGAGTCACGGGAGGCCCTCCACGACCTCCAAGGACAGCACACGTTCCTCCGCGCAAGTGCTCTCAGCATGGTGCGGGTGCGGAATCCGTTCGCGGGGCCTGGAGCGACCGAGGTGGGACGGATCACGACATCGCTTAATGCGCGCGGCCGCGTCAGCAGCCGCGGCGACAGCTTCCTGCGCCACCGCGACTTCCTCCGCTACGGCGCTGACCTCTACCGGGCAACCGAGGCCCGCATCGCCGAGTCGATGACGATCGGAGGCCTCGACCAGTCGGGCGAGGGCCTGCGCAGCCCGATCGTTGTAAGGCTCGCCTCGCCGGTCGATGACCTCAGCGCCTTCTGCGGGCGCCTGTTCTCCGGCGGCGACCCGTTTCGGCTCTGGGGCTTCCTCGAGCGCCGGTCGCCCGACCTCATCGTCGCGAACACGTTCGACCCGCGCTCCGGCGCCTCCTTCACGGTCGAGGCCACGCCGGACGCGCTTCGCATCTTCCTCCCGACGGGCACGAGCGGCACCGTCGTGCTGCGCCTAGTCACGCTGCTCCAGCAGCATCACGACCGGCGCGCAGAGGTCGACGGGCTCGTCCTCGGCTAGTCCTCGGGCCAAAGGGCGAGCTGGTCCGGCTTCGTGACCTTGATCCGGCGGCTCCTGGCGAGCGATTTCCGCTGCTCGGCAGCGAGCCCACGCCGGAGTGCGGTCAGGGTGGTGACGCTTGCCGGCACCCCCGCTCGGACACCGTCGAGGAGCAGGCGTCGGGTCGAGCCGTCGTACCGGGTCATCCGTCGGAGTGATCCCTCCGACATCTCCCTGAGCACGGTCGCAACGATCTTGGCCCACGAGTTCTGGCGGCCCGGGTCGGTCACCCGCCATACCGCCGCGTGCGTGAGCCGCGCGGCGTCGTCGGCCGAGACCGACGCGTCGCCGCGCTTGGCGGCGCTCAAGATCAGCGGTGCGATGGCCGCCACCACGCGCTCGCGCCCATCGGTCGGGTCGTGCGAGAACGGGCCGTAGGAGCGCGGCCACGGCGTCCTGGGGAGCGCCCTCACCGCCGGCGCGATCCGGTTGTCGCCGAGGTTGTCCGGCGCGACGTCAAACGCGCCGCTGTCGGCGCGAAGCCAACTCGTGCCGAGCCTCTCGATGTCCGGCAGCTTGGGCTCGAGCTTGTCGGTCTCGGCGACCAGCAGGCCGCGGGTCTGCGGCGGGCGGCTGGATCCGCGGGGCAGGGCGAGCGCCTCTGCCCACTGCTCCGCCGGCACCGCCTTGCCCTCGGGTACCTGGCTGAGGCCAGCGTCGGCCCCGCTCTTGCACTCGATCGCGAGGATCGTGTTGGTGTTGGCGCGGTGGGCGACCGTGTCGAGCCTCGACTGCACCGGGCGCCCGGGCGGGTCGCTCGTCGGGTCGAGCAGCGTGATCCCGGCGTCGAAGTGGTGCAGCCGGTACCCGAGCCGGTACAACACGTTCGGCCACGCCGAGCCGTGCTCGGCGAGCAGCGCGACGACGAGGTTCTCGAGGTCGATGTGCTCGATCGGCGCAGCCGCCGAGAAGATCGAGGCCCGCTTCCGCCTTACCGCCCGCATCCCCCGTCCCCTAAACTGCGCGACCGTCGTACCCCGCAGCGTAACGGGTGGCTCGCGAGCCTGCGCGACGCATTCGTGATCAGCGCTCCTGCCATGACGGCTGCTCGTAGCACACGGAGGGATGTCAACGCGCGCTTTGGGGCACCGGGTTCAACTCGCTCGGCCCCGGCAGCCGACACGGCGGCAGACGGCGCGGCCCTGCCGACGCAAGGGGCCGAGGTCCCGGGCCGATAGGATCACGCTCTAGAACAGCGGCTCGTCGTCAGCCCACTGGTCGCGGAGCCACGCAAGCGATTCGGGATCGATGTACTTCAAGTACCTGCTGGACAGGATCTCGTAGAACGCCTTGACATCTGCGTCGGTCAGGATGTTCCTGACCTGGGAGTTGGTCATGGCCGCATCGACAAGAGCGCGGATCTGGTCGGGCGTGTAGTCGGCAAAGTTCTCGAGCTTCGAGATCGCGAGGTGCGTTCCGCGGAAGTTGGGGCTCGTGATCAGGTTGTTGATGGCGATCTCCTTCTCGAGGTCTGCTGCCAGCTTGATGTCGGGGTAGCGGTCGCGGAACAACGCGCTGAGGCTCGTATGAAGCGAAAGGGTCGACAGCTGCCGCTCGGCCCACTCCACCACGAGGAACTCGTCAAGAGCCGTGTCATCGAGGGCCGATCTGTAGTCCCGGTCGGCCGACACAAGGACAAGATCCGCGCTGTCGGCGACCCCAGCGAGAAGGATCTCCCAGTTGACTGCATCGCCGAGTGAGAGCCTGTGAATGAACTCCACCGCACGATCTGGCCCATTCGTGCCATAGAGCCTGTCATCGTGGGGCGGCACGATCACGCCCATGCCGTCGATGGTCGAGCTGGACAACACCGAGTGGGCGCTGGTCGAAGACCTGTTCGACCCATCCAAGCGTGAGGGCCGGCCCGCGACCTACTCGCGGCGCGAGATGGTCAACGCCATCCTGTTCATCGCCCGCACCGGCTGCCAGTGGCGCTACCTCCCCGCCTGCTACCCACCCTGGGAGGCCGTCTGGCAGCAGTGGCGACGGTGGCGGGCGAGCGGCGTCTGGGCGACGGCGATGGAGCGCATCGCCGAGATGATCCGCAAGCGCCACGGTCGGACCGCGACGCCCTCGATGGTCATGATCGACGGCCAGACCGTGCGGGGCGGTCGGGCCGGCCCGACCTTCCACGAGAAGGGCGGGCGCGGCGGGCGGACCAACGGGGCCAAGCGCAGCGTCGTCATCGACATCCTCGGGCTGCCCCTCGCCGTCTCGGTCGAGTCCGCCCGCCCGCACGACGTCAGCGCGGGCCGCCGCCTCCTCGACGCGACCCTACCGGCTCTCGGCACGGTCCGGGCGGTCGTCGCCGACCGGGGCTACCGGGGCCTCGGCAAGATGACGGCCAGGAAGGGCATCCGGCTCGACATCAAGGCCCCGCCGAAGGGGACCGACGGCTTCACGCCGATCGCCCCGCTCTACCGCGTCGAGCACGCCTTCGCGCGCCTGGGGCGCTGGCGACGGCTGTCGCGCTGCTACGAGGGGAGCGCCGAGAGCGCCCGTGCCTGGCTCGAAGTCGCCTCGCTCGGCTACCTGTTCGCGCGGCTCCGTGTGGAGCCGGCCTGATCGGCTCCGCCGGTCAGTCGGAGGAGGCGGGGTCGGCCTCACCCCTGGCTGGTGCGGGGCGCTCGGCGAGGCGGCGCTGCTCCTCGACCCAGTCCTCGGCCTTCTCGAGCGTCTCCCGGTCGACCCGCTCGACGATCCGGATCCGCTCGATCAGCAGGTCGGCGTCGAGCTCCCCGATGCGCAGAAGCTCGGCCACGAACGCCTTGTCCTGCGGGCGGAAGGCGCCCATCTTCGCAGCCGCGATGTCCGTCAGGTCCGGGCACCACACGACGGGCGACGGCTCGAACGGGACGCGGATCGGGATCTGCCGGTCGCGCCATCCGGTCGGGTAGCGGGCGGTGTGCTCGCTCACGACGTCCACCCAGACCTGCCTCTCCTTCGCATACGCCGACAGCGGGCCGAGCTGCCGCAGCACGGAGTCCCATTTGCGGATGCGGTCGAGGATCGCGTCGAGGTCCGCCGACACCGCGAGCGGCCCCGCGATCTTCTCTGGCGGCAGGTGGGCGTGGATCGCGTTGCTGCCGATGATCTCGAACTCCGGGATCTCCGCCACCTGCCCGATGAGCCAGACCAGGTTGTTGAACTCGTCGCGGTTCACGCCGCGGCCCGTTGGGATCCCCACCAGTCGATGAACGCGTCGGTGATTCGGCTGCGCTCGTCGTCCGAGAGGAGGTCGGTGAAGGGGGAGCTGTTCTGGAGGACGGCCGCCTCGTCGTCGCGCCGCGTCAGGGTCTCCATGACGGCCTCCGCCCCCTGCGCGAGGACGCGCGCCCACTGGTCGGCGAACCAGGCGAGGTGGTCGTCGCCGCGCATCTCGGCGAGCCGGCGCATCGCCAGGTCCCGGGCGCGTCCCCAGTCGAGGGCGACGTGGGCCGCCTGAACGCGTCCCGACCAGAGCTGGAGAAGGTGGGACCCGTCCGCGACGTGCGCCCGCTCTCGCTCCTCGAGATAGGCGTCCACCGTCTCGCGGCGGACGCGGCGGTGCTTGCCGACGCGGAAGGAGGCCATCCGCCCGGTGTCGCAGAGGTCGACGACATGCTGGCGGGACGCGCCGATCAGGCGTGCGACCTCTCCCGTCGAGAGCAGATCCTTAGTCACCGTAGACGCTCCAAACACCGTAAACACAACACCCTACGACAACTATGGACGAGGGGAACCGGCTTGTCAATACGAGGAGACGACGACTCAACGAGGCCTTGCCGCCGGCAGGGGACCGAGTTCATTCACAGGCTCTGAGTCCTTCTTACCGGGCGGATTGCCCAGATCGTGACGCTCCCTCGCTCGCTTGACCGCCTCATCGGAGCGACCGAGGTTGGTCGCCAACTCGAAGAGCTCGTTGATGCGAGCATCTGCCCGGAGACTCCCCTCCCTTGCCTGGCGCTGCGCGTCGTCCAGGAGGCCTGCCCTTCGCCGTTCGTACTCGGCGAGAGCCTCCCGCAGCTCCTTGTAGCCGTCGAGGTTGGCGAGCAGTCGCGGGAATGCAGTTGGCAGGCGGCTGTCCTCGACCCCCTTCAGCGATTCACGGATCACCCGGGACCGGTTGCGCAGAAACTCGTCGCGCACCTGGTCGGTCATGTAGAGGATCGTCCGCCCCGACCGTACGGCCACGACGAGCTTCTCCAGCTCCTCGAGGTCGTCGCCGGAGAGCTTGAAGAAGCCGAGGTAGGTGTTGGTGTCGAGGAAGAGGTGGAGCTGCCTGGGCTCGGCCCGGACGCCTTTGGGTGCCTCAGGCATCGGGGCCGCTCTTCAGACGTGTAGCCCCTTCGGCCAGCGGGTCGTCTCCTGCTGCCTCGCCCTGAGCAAGGGCGTCGATTATCGCCGCGCTGTCGCTTCGCACGACCTCGAGGTAAGCCGTGGTCCAGAGAGAAGCCCGGCCTGCAACCCCGCCCTCGAGACGACCCGTTGCCCGGCCACCAAACACGCGCCAGCCCTGCTCGCGCAACGACCGCAGGTGCGTCGTCACTGCAAGCGTCGCGTCCACTCTGGCCGCGGGGCCGATGTCATCCCAGATCTCGCTCCAGTCGAGGGCGTTCTGGAGGAAGCCTCCAACCAGCTGCGCCTCATCGGCGTCCACGACTTCCTCGTTGTTGAGGCTGGACTCCTCGGCCCCGACCAAGATGCCCAAGACGTCGCGGGCCGACTGGAGCTCCCGGAGGTAGGGCGACGCACCTCGCTTCAGAACGACCTCGGTCGGCCCGACGCTCATCCGCCGCGCACGTTGCCACAACTCATGAGCGCTCTTGATTGCGAGAAGCGCCTCGACAGGGAACTCCTCCGGGAGTTGGTCGATGCGGCGGTGGTCCACCGCGCACAGCAAGATGAGGTTCGAGTATCTGTCGAGCTCAGGGTCTGGCCCCGGCGTGTCAGTTCCGCGCGGGCCATCAGGTCGCGGACTGACGATGTGGCACTCGTCACCGACCAACGCTAGCGTTCCGGAAGGCTGCTGCTGGACGAGTTCGGCCCGGCACATCGCGCACTGATTGCCGGCGAGCCCCCAAAGGATCTTGCGGTCTCGGTCCGAGATCGGCATGGCCTATCCTTCTGGCCCGGTCGCGCGAGCTCGCTCGAACACGCGCGCGAGGTAGTGGCTCATGACCGCCGCCTGGAACGCATCGTCGTCGAGGATGCGCTTGAAGATGTCCTCGTTGTCGTCCATCCGGCCCACGATGGTCTTGAGGAACTGGGGCTGGAAGACGAGCCGGAAGTTCTCGATGGGGTTGGCGCGGGCCTGATCCACGAGGTGTGGGTCGGCCATCCAGGTCTCCTCGAGCTGGTCGAAGAAGAGCTGGTCGGCGGTGCCGAGCACGGTGCCGAAGCGCTCGTTGAGGACCTCGATGATGGTCGAGAGGTGGGCCTTCTCCTCGGCGACCTGCTTGCCCTGGCCCGAGTAGAGCGACTCGATCGGGCCGTAGCCGCCATCGGGCGTGATCGAGCCGGATCCCGTCTTCTCGAGGCGCAGGTGCGTGAGCTGCACCTCGGCGCCGAGGTCCAGGCGGCCGCCGCCGTCGGACGGGAGCTCGGCGGCCAGGGCGCGCGAGGCGAGGTACAGGGCCTCGAGGCCCGCGTCGCCGAACTCGACCACCTGGGAGAGGAACGCGTACGCGCGGACGTAGGCGTCGAGGGCGTCGCGCGCCTCGCGCTGCTCCTCGGGCCCGAGGGCCCTGAACCGCTCGACCGGCGGCGCGAGCAGCGCGTAGACGGCGCCGTGGCCGCCGGGCTTGACGGTCCGGTCCGCGATGAGCGCCGCGACCTGCCGTGCCTCGTCCATCCCCATGACCTGGAGCCCGAGCAGGCGGCCCGCCATGTCGTGGAGGGTGTTGGGATCCGTCGGGACGGCGACTGTCGCCTCGTACCAGGGCTTGAAGGCCTCGGTGATCGCGGCCGCCTCGTTGCGGAAGTCGAGCACGAACGTGTCGGTCTTGTCGGGGTGGATCCGGTTGAGCCGCGACAGGGTCTGGACGGCGGCCAGGCCGACCAGGGGCTTGTCCACGAACATGGTGTGCAGCAGCGGCTGGTCGTACCCGGTCTGGAACTTCTCG
>JAKAMV010000007.1 GCA_021812735.1 Chloroflexota bacterium
CCATCGCCCGAGGATGCGGCCGGGTCACCGTCGGGCGCACCGGCGGTGACGGCCCCGCCCGGCTCCCCGGGCGGGGCGCAGAAGGTCAGCCCCCGCGCGCGGCGCCTCGCGGCGACGGCTGGGGTCGAGGCCGCCGTGCTGCAGGGCACGGGTCCCGGCGGTCGCGTCGTCGAGCGCGACGTCCGCGCAGCGATCGCCGCCAGCGCGTCCCGGCCGGCCGTCGCCGCAGCCGCCACCCTGGGCGAGGGCGAGCCGCAGCGCATGTCCCGCATGCGCCGGGTGATCGCAGAGCGCCTGACCCAGTCCTGGACCACCACCCCGCACTTCACGATCACGGTGGCCGTGGACGCGTCGCGGCTGATGGACCTGCGCGCCCAGCTCAAGGCCGCCGGCTCGAGCCTCACGGTGACCGACTTCGTGCTGGCCGCCACCGCCGACACCCTGGCCGAGTTCCCCGACGTCAACGGCCGCACCGACGGCACCTCGGTCTGGCCGCGCGGCCGCGTCCACCTCGGCGTGGCGGTGTCGGTGCCCAGCGGCCTCGTGGTCCCGGTCATCCGCGACGCGGACCGGCGCAGCGTCGCCGAGATCCACGACCGGGCGGCGGCCCTGGCCGCGGCGGCCCGCGCCGGCACGGCCTCCCCGGACGACCTGACGGGCTCCACGTTCACCGTGTCCAGCCTGGGCATGTACGGGGTCGAGGAGTTCAGCGCCATCATCAACCCGGGCGAGGCGGCGATCCTCGCCGTCTCGGCCGCCATCCCGACGCCCGTGGCCGTGGACGATCGGGTCGAGGTTCGGCCGGTCATGCGGCTCACGCTGTCGGCCGACCACCGGCTGGTCGACGGGGCCATGGGCGCCGAGTTCATGCGCGCGCTCCGGGCCCGCCTCGAGGCGGCGGACGGCTTCCGGTTGGGTGCCGCGGCGGCCCCCGAGCCCGCCCGCCCCCGCTCCCCACAGGACCCCGACTGGTTCGACGTGGTGGTCCTGGGCGCCGGCACCGGCGGGTACACGGCCGCCTTCCGCGCCGCGCAGCTGGGGCTCAAGGTGGCGCTGGTCGACGCCGGGCGGATCGGCGGCACGTGCCTCCACCGCGGCTGCATCCCCGCCAAGGCGATCCTCGAGGCGGCCGGCCTCGCCCACCGCGTGCGCGAGCAGGGCGCGGGGCTCGGCGTGCTCGCCGAGAGCGTGCGCCTCGACTACGCGGCCACGGCCGCGAACAAGGACGCGGTCGTCAAGCGGATGTGGACGGGCCTGCGGAGCCTGGTCGGGAAGAACGGGGTCGAGTGGGTCGCCGGGCGCGGGCGCCTCGACGGGCCGTCGCGGGTCGTCGTGGCCCTCGGGGACGGCTCGGCCCGCACGCTCACGGGCAACGACGTCATCCTCGCCACGGGCTCGCGCGTGAAGTCGCTCCCCGGCCTCGTGCCCGACGGGCGGCGCATCGTCACCTCCGACGACGTGCTGCGCTGGACGGAGCTCCCGTCGAGCCTGGCCGTCGTCGGCGCGGGCGCCGTGGGCAGCGAGTTCGCCTCGGCGTTCCACGACCTGGGCGTGCGGGTGACGCTGCTCGAGTACCTGCCGGCGATCGTCCCCCTCGAGGACGCGGAGGTGGGCCGCGAGCTCCAGCGCTCGTTCGAGCGCCGCGGCATGGCCGTGGTCACGAGCGCCCGCTTCGACCCGGCGTCGGTCGCGGTCCGCGAGGACGGGGTCTCGATCACCGTCGGCCCGGAGGGCGGCGAGCGGGCCGAGCTCACCGCCGACTGCATCCTCGTCGCGACGGGCCGGGCGCCCAACTCCGAGGACCTCGGCCTCGAGACGACGAGGGTCGAGCTGGACGGCGCGTTCGTGCGGGTGGACGGCCTCATGCGCACCGCCGAGCCGCACGTGTGGGCGATCGGCGACCTGGTGGGCGGGCTGCTCCTCGCGCACACCGCCGCGCACGAGGGCCTGATCGCGGCGCACGCGATCGCGGGCGAGCGCGGCGTCCGCCCGATGGACTACGCGAGCCAGCCGCGCGCGACCTACACGCGCCCCGAGATCGCGAGCGTCGGCCTCACCGAGCAGCAGTGCACCGAGCGCGGGCTGCCGGTCAGGGTGGGCAGGGTCCCGTTCCAGGCCATCGCCAAGGCGCTGGTCCACGGCTCCCGCGAGGGCTTCGCCAAGGTCATCGCGCACGCCGGGACCGGAGCGGTGCTGGGCGTCCACATCATCGGCCCGCATGCCACCGAGCTGATCGCGGAGGCGTCGCTCGCCGCGGCCCTGGGCGCCAGCGTGGACCAGGTGGGTGCGGCCACGCACCCGCACCCGACCCTGTCGGAGGTGCTCGGCGAGGCGGCGATGGCCGTGCGGGGGCGCTCGATCAACTTCTGAGGGGCCCGGGCCCTCCGTTCAGGCGAGCGCGGCGCGCAGTGAGCGGTCCAGGTCGGCCCACAGGTCCTCGACGGCCTCGACGCCGACCGACAGCCGGCAGAGCGTTGGGCCGACGACCGCCGCGTCGCCGGCGTAGCGCGCCCGCCGCTCGATCAGCGATTCGACGCCGCCGAGGCTCGTGGCGTGCGTGACCAGGCGCAGGCCGGCCAGGAACGCCTCGGTCTGCTCGACCGTGCCGGCGACGTCGAACGAGAGCATGGGCCCCGCTCCGAGCGGCAGGACGCGCGCCGCGAGGTCGTGTCCGGGGTCGCCGTCGAGGCCCGGGTAGTGGACCGCCGCGACACGCGGGTGGGCGACCAGCCGACGGGCCAGCTCGGCGGCCGACGCCTCCGCCCGATCGAGCCGCACCGCGAGCGTGCGCAGGCCGCGGAGGCCGAGGAACGCCTCGAGCGTGCCCGGGATCGACCCGTGGTCGTGGCGGAACGCCGCCAGCTGCGCTGCGTGGCCCTCGTCCCGGCACACGGCGGCGCCCAGCAACAGGTCCGAGTGGCCGCCGATGAACTTGGTCGCCGAGTGCAGGACGATGTCGGCCCCGAGCTCGAGCGGGCGCTGGCGCAGCGGCGTGGCGAACGTGGCGTCCACCACGGTGAGCGCGCCGCGCTCGCGCGCGCCGACCGCGATCGCCGGGACGTCAGCGACCACCATCAACGGGTTCGCGATCGACTCCACCCACACCATGGCGGCGCCGTCGGCCGCGGCGAGGACCGCGTCGGTGTCGTCCGCGGGGGCCAACCGCACGCTGAGGCGCCGACGGGCCGCCATCCGCTCGAAGACATTGCGGACGCCGTAGTAGGTCACCGACGAGAGCACGACCGTGCCGCCCCCGGGCACGAGGTCCGCGATCGCGGTCGCGGCGGCCAGCCCGGTCGCGAAGGTGACGGCGCGGCCACCGTCGAGCGCCCCGAGCGCCGCCTCGAGCGCCCCGTACCCGGCGTTGCCGTCGCGGCCGTACTCCAGGGCGGCGTCGTGGACGTAGGTCGAGCTCGGGACGAGCGGCGGGTTCATCGGCGCGCCCGGCGCGCGCGCCGGCCGGCCCGCCTGCACGACCACCGTGTCGGGCGTCCACGCCGGGTCCAGCTCCAGGGGCGCGGGGTACATCGGGTCGGTCACGGCATCTCCCTTTCGTGCTCGCCGATGCGGCGTCTGGCGGTCGCAACAGCGGCTTCCGCATCACGGAGCATGACATTGAGCGCCGCATCGCTGGGGCCGCCGGGGTGCTTCTCCGCGGCGACGAGCAGCGCGATGTCGTCGGCCCGCAGCTTGACCTCGAACCGCCCGGCCAGACTCGCAGACAGGCCGTGCTCGACCAGCAGCGGCGCCGAGCCGAGCAGCACCACGCGGAGCCGGCGGCCGGACCGCGTGTCCTCGTCCCACAGCCGCTTCACCGATTCTGACCAGCCGGCCGACTTCTGGACCTCGTCGATGACGAGCACCCCGCCCGATGGGCCCGCCTCGAGGCGCGCCGCCTCCCACTGGGCGGCGATCCAGTCAGGTCCGCGGAGCGCGGGCTCGTCGGCGCTCGCCATGCGCACGGGGATGGGCAGCGCCTCCACGGCCTGTGCGACGAGCGTGGACTTGCCCACCTGCCGGGGGCCGGCAACCACCTGGACGAAGCGCCGAGGCTCGGCGAGCCGGGCCGCGAGCTCGGCAGCCTGCGGCCGCCGGTAGGCGGGACTGGACGACGGATTACTCAACATCTTGAGCATTCTTGCTCAGCAGGCCGCACAGGTCAGGCCGAGGAACTCCCGCAAGGCAGAGGATGCGCCACAGGCGGGGTTCGCCCGGGCAGCGGCTCTCGTCGGCGCGGCCGCCCGCCGTCGAGGTGGCACACGAGGCGGCCGATGTGTCGTGGGGCCCGGGCAGATCGGTTGACCCCGGCGAGGTGCGTGCGCCATTGTCGCTGCGACATGGTCGTGACGAGCGGATCTCCGGAGATCACGGACGCCGAGGGCGGAGTCGCGGCGGCGCCCGGAGCTGCACGAGCGAACAGTGCGCGGCCAGCGCGGTCCGGACGCGGCACAGGCGGCCGCACGGGTCGCCCAGCTCTTCCCCGCGGTCTACCGCCGCTACCACTACGCGCAGCGGCTGCGCGACGGAGCCGCTCTGCCGGTGACGACCCGCGGCCTGGCGGTCCTCCAGCATCTCGCCCAGGCCGGGCCGCTGACGGTGGGCGAGCAGGCGGAGCACTTGGGGCTGAGGAGGAATTCGGCCTCCGAGCTGCTGCAGCGCCTAGAGGCCAAGGGCCTGGCAGCGCGCATCCGCGACGAGCGCGACGAGCGCCGTGTGCTGGTCTGGCTCACCGTGGCAGGCCGGGATGTGGTAGCCCGGACCGGCCAGGTGCTCGCGCCCGACCGGCTCACCGAGGCGATGGCTCGGCTCACACCCGAGCGCTCGGCGATGATGCGCTTCTCGTTGGCGCCACGGCACCGGCATCACGACGGGTGGCCCTTGGCATCCGCGATGGGCCGTCGCAGAGTGACCGCCGGACGCGGGAGGCTGCGACGCGCGGCCCACGCACTGGCCGCCGGGACCGCGCCGAGCCACTGGCGAATCCGACCCGCCCGCACCGGAGGTGGGTCATGCAGCACATGCAGGACTCGATCCACATTGACGCCCCGGTCGCGCACGTGTGGGCGTTCTACCTCGACACGTCGCACTGGTCCGACTGGATGCCGCGCGCGGAGTACCAGGACTTCAGCGGGCCGCTGGACCAGGTCGGCACAACCTACGTCGGCGGCATGCGGATCATGGGCCACGAGATGAAGGCGACCTACAAGGTCGTCGAGATCGTGCCTGAGCACCTTTACCGCGAGCACAGCGACTGGGGCCCCATGGACACGCAGATGCGGTTCGAGCCCGAGGGCAAGGGAACCCTGCTGACCGTGGAGTCCGATTACGAGATGCCGGGCCACCTGCCCAGGTTCATCCAGGACCTCCTGAGCAAGCGCTGGATGGAGCGGCAGGAGCGCCAGATGCTCGAGGACTTCAAGGCGCTCGCCGAGGCGACGGTCCCGGTCGCGGTCTGAGCCCCCAACCGGGGGCCACCGCGCGCAGGACTGGCGCAGTCTCAGAGCACACGGTCGCCGCGAGGCGACTCCAAAGGCCCCGGCCGCCCGTCTCCGGCTCGCCGGGGCCCTACCGTGCCAGCGGTGCCTCGCCTCGCGGACGTGACCGTGCCGCGGTCCCGGAGGCCAGGCCGCTCAGCCCAGCAGCCGGACGCGCACGCCGAGCGCCTCGTAGACCGCTCGCGCCCGGGCGTCGCCGGACAGGAGCGCGCGGTCGTGCTCGCGGGCGGCGGCGCCCACGAGCGCGTCGTAGACGGTGCCGCCCGACACGCCCAGCCGGGCGAGCTCGGGCCCGAGGGCGGCGGCAGCCCCCGCGGTCAGGAATTCCGATGCGGGGAAGTCGTGCGCGAGCAGTGCGGCGACGTCCGCCGGCGACCGGCGGAGCCCGCCCGGCAGGCGCGTGAGGACCGAGTAGGCCTCGAACCAGGCGTGGCCAGCGAGACCCAGACGCCGGCCGCGCACGGCGTCGAGGGCCGCGGCGTGCGCCTCGTGGTCCTCGACGGCCAGGGCGATCGCGGCGCTCGTGTCGAGCAGCAGGACCTCGTCGCGGTCAGCGCCCATGCCGGTCGGCGTCGATCAGCTCCCGGACGGCTGCGCCCGTCAGGGGCGTGCCGGAGGCCGGGATGACCAGCAGCCCGCCGTCCGCACGCAGCCCCGCGCCGCCGACCGGCTCGATCCGGATGGCGGCCCCGTCGAGCTCGAGCTCCACCTCGCCGCCGGCGGCGAGCCCGACCCGGTCCCGGAGCGGGCGCGGGATGACCAGGCGCCCTGCCCTGTCGATGGTCGTCCTCATGGTGCGCACGATACCATTGTTGTGGCACAGATCGTCCACGTGCCCGACGCCGCGGCCGAGCGGTGCCCGCCGAGGTCAGCCGCCGGGCTGCTCCCAGCCGCGTCGCGGGACCCGGACGCCCGGCCGCGGATCACGGGTGCGGTAGATGATGTACGGGCGGGCGACGTAGCCCAGCGGGACGCTGAACACGTGGACGAGGCGCGTGAACGGCCACATCGCGAACAGCGCGAGCGCCGCCAGCGCGTGGGCCTGGAACGTCGGCGGGGCTGCGGCCATCAGGTCGGGGCGGGGCTGGAGCAGCAGGATGCTCCGCACCCACGGCGCCACGTCCGAGCGGTAGTCGTGACCCATGCCGAGGGCGTTGAGCCCGACCGTGTTCACGAGGCCGAGCACGATGACGAGACCGAGCACGAGGTACATCGCCTTGTCGGCCGGGGTCGTGACCTGGAGGATCGAGCGGGTGAACCGCCGGCGCGCGACCAGCAGGGCGAGGCCGGCGGCGGCGGCGACCCCGGCGACCGCACCCGCCGTCGCCGCCACCGCGTGGTACGCCTCGCTCGAGACGCCGAGGGCCTGGGTCCACGACGCCGGCACCAGCAGGCCGATCACGTGGCCGCCGAGCACCGCGAGGATGCCGAAGTGGAACAGCGGGCTGGCGATCGCGAGCTGCCGCCCCTCGTAGAGCTGGGAGGAGCGGGTCGTCCAGCCGAACTTGTCGTACCGCCAGCGCCAGAACAGGCCCACGACGAAGGTGGTGAGGCACACGTAGGGAACCACCACCCATAGCAGCGTCGTCACGGGCGCGCCTCCGTTCCGGGCAGGGCGTATGGGTCGAGGCCCACCGACTCCACGGGCGGTCCCTCGGCCACGAGGCGGTCGACGGCGTCGAGCTCCGAGGCGCTGGGCTCGGGCAGGGCGAGCTCGAGCCCCCTGACGGCGCCGGCGTACGGCGACCCGTCCTCCTCGAGCGAGCGCCGGAGCGCGATGACGCTCGGCAGGTGCCCGGCGATCGCATCCACGACACCGGTGTCGGCGGCGTCGCACCGGGCAGCCAGCTCGAGCACCGCGGGCAGGTAGTCCGCGAGCTCACCGGCGGTCAGCTCGTAGCCGCGTGATCGGTACAGCTCGCCGAAGCGCCAGATCGCGAGGCCCCGGCGGCGCGTGTCGCCGTTGAGGTGGTAGGTGAGGTACAGGGCGTTGCGCCGGCGCAGGTCGAAGGTCGCCACGTACGCCGCCTGGAGCTCGATGAGGGGCCGCGAGCCGAGATGGGCGACGACGCCCCCGAGCTGCCCGCGCACTGGGGCCGGCAGGGCTGCGACCGCACCGGCGAGCGCGGGCAGGCTGGCCGCCAGTTCCCCGTCGGGGTACTGGAGGACCCGGGACGCGACGGCGAGCACGAGCGAGCGGCCGTGGCCCGTGACCCGGCTCATCGCGCGTCCCCGCCGCGGACGGCCGGGCCCGCTTCTGCATCGGGCGCCCGGGCCACCTGGCCGCGGACCTCGGGCAGGTCGGCGTAGCGCTCCGCCCCGGCGCGCTCGCGGGTCAGGTGGAACGACTCCACCGAGATCGGCGTGGACGGCGGCTGGCCGAACGGGCCGTAGCCGCCCATGCCGGGCCCGCCCTCGAAGTCGAGGCTGCAGGCCGCCTCGTCGAGCGACGTCGCGAGCTCCACGTGGGCCGCGGGGATCACGTAGCGGTCCTCGTACTTCGCGACCGCGAGCAGCCGGAAGAGGTCCTCGAGCGCGCGCGGCGTGAAGCCCACCGACGCCGCCTCCGCCTCGGCGTCGCCGTCCGGCTCGCCCAGGTTGACGCGGCGCATGTGCGACCGCATGGCCGCCAGCACGCGCAGGCTGTGCGCCACGGGTTCGGGGTCGCCGGCCGAGAACTGCTCGGCGAGGTACTCGACCGGGATCCGCAGCGCCTCGATGGCGGAGAACAGCGTGGCCCGGTCCTCGCCGTCGAAGCCGCTCCCCGCCACCGCGTCCACCACGGGGGACAGCGGCGGGATGTACCAGACCATCGGCATCGTGCGCCACTCGGGGTGCAGCGGCAGCGCGATCCGGTACCGGTTGGTGAGCGCGTAGACCGGCGAGTGGCGCGCCGCCTCGATCCAGTCCTCGGCGATGCCGGCGGCGCGGGCGCCGGCGACCACCGCGGGGTCCTCCGGGTCGAGGACGACCGAGCGCTGCGCCTCGAGCAGGTCGCGCGGGTCCGCAGCGGCCGCCGCCTCGAGCACGCGGTCGGCGTCGTACAGGAACAGGCCGATGTAGCGCAGGCGCCCGACGCAGGTCTCCGCGCACACCGTCGGCTGCCCGGCCTCGACCCGCGGGTAGCAGAAGGTGCACTTCTCGGCCTTGCCGGTCTTGTGGTTGAAGTAGACCTTCTTGTACGGGCAGCCGGACACGCACATCCGCCAGCCCCGGCAGCCGTCCTGGTCCACCAGCACGATGCCGTCCTCGGCCCGCTTGTACATGGCCCCCGACGGGCACGCGGCGACGCAGGACGGGTTGAGGCAGTGCTCGCAGATCCGGGGCAGGTAGTACATGAACGCCTGCTCGAACGAGAGCCGGACCTGCTCCCCGACCCGCTGGAGGACCGGGTCGGCCGGAGCGTGCTCCGGCGCGCCGCCGAGATCGTCGTCCCAGTTGGCCGACCAGCGGATGGCCATGGGCTCGCCGGTGATGAGCGACTTGGGGCGGGCGACCGGGGTGTCGGCCTGGGCGGGCGCCGACAGCAGCACGTCGTAGTCGTAGGTCCAGGGCTCGTAGTAGTCCGACAGCCCCGGGAGCGTCGGGTTGCTGAAGATCCGGAGCATCCGCTTGGTCCGGCCGCCGGAGCGGAGCTCGAGCCTGCCGGACCGGGTGCGGACCCAGCCGCCCTCCCACTGCTCCTGGTCCTCCCAGCGCCGCGGGTAGCCCAGGCCGGGCCGCGTCTCCACGTTGTTGAACCAGGCGTACTCCACGCCCGAGCGGTTGGTCCACGCCTGCTTGCAGGTGACCGAGCAGGTGTGGCAGCCGATGCACTTGTCGAGGTTCATGACCATGCCCATCTGGGCCATCACGCGCATCGGGTCAGTACTCCACCAGCTGGGAGCGCCGCCGGATCACGGTCACCTCGTCGCGCTGGTTCCCGGTCGGGCCGTAGTAGTTGAAGCCGTAGGAGAGCTGCGCGTAGCCGCCGATCAGGTGGGTCGGCTTGATGAGCAGCCGCGTGAGCGCGTTGTGGATGCCGCCGCGACGCCCCGACAGCTCCGCCTTCGGGGTGTCGATCGTGCGGTCCTTCGCGTGGTACATGTACGCGGTCCCGCGCGGCATCCGGTGCGTCACGACCGCGCGCGCGACGACGACGCCGTTGCGGTTATAGGCCTCGATCCAGTCGTTGTCCTTCACGCCGATCGCCTCGGCGTCCTCGACGCTCATCCACAAGTCCGGCCCGCCGCGGCTCAGGCTGAGCATGAACAGGTTGTCCTGGTACTCGGAGTGGATCGACCACTTCGAGTGCGGCGTGAGGTAGCGGACGGTCACCTCGGCGCCGTCGGCCGCCCCGCCCTGCGGCCCGAAGATGCGTGCCATGTCGAGCGGAGGCCGGTACACGGGCAGCTGCTCGCCGAGCTCGGCCACCCAGTCGTGGTCGAGGAAGAAGTGCATGCGCCCGGTGAGCGTGTGCCACGGCTTGCGGCGCTCGACGTTGATCGTGAACGGCGAGTAGCGGCGCCCGCCGTGCTCGCTGCCCGACCACTCGTGGCTCGTGATGACCGGCTGCGGGCGCGACTGCGCGTCCGCGAAGGTGATGCGGCGGCCCGACTGGTCCTCGGCGAGGTCGGCGAGCCGTGTGCCCGTCCGCTGCTCGAGCGCACCGAGCCCGGCTGCCGCGATCCGGCCGTTCGTGGTGCCCGACAGCGCGAGGATGGCCTCGCACGCCTGCTCGGCGCGGGCGAGGCTGGGCCGGCCGTCGGCGACGCCGCCGCGGACCGTGCCGCAGACCCGCTTGAGCTCCTCGACCTCCCGGGCCGGCTTGAGGGTGATGCCCTTGACGGTGGTGCCCAGCGCCTCGACCTTCGGCCCGAGCGCCGTCATCTGCTCGCCCACCGCGCCGTAGTCCCGCTCGACCACGACGAGGTTGGGCATGGTGCGGCCGGGGACGGGCTCGCACTCGCCGCGGCGCCAGTCCAGGACGCGGCCGCCGGGCTGGGCCGTCTCGCCGGGCGTGTCGTGCTGGAGCGGGGTCGCCACGAGGTCGCGCCGGACGCCGAGGCGCGGGCCGGCGAGCGCGCTGAACACGCGCGCCAGCGCGACGAAGGCGTCGTAGTCGGTGCGCGCCTCCCACGGCGGCCGGATGGCGGGCGTGAACGCGTGGACGAACGGGTGCATGTCCGTGGACGAGAGGTCGTACTTCTCGTACCACGTGGCAGCGGGCAGCAGCACGTCGGAGTAGAGCCCGGTCGAGGTCATGCGGAAGTCGAGCGAGACCAGGAGGTCGAGCTTGCCCTCGGGCGCCTCAGGGCGCCAGGCCACCTCGGCCGGGCGGTGCTCCTCCGGCGTCTCCCGGGCGCGGACAGCGGCGTCCGAGCCCAGCAGGTGGCGGATGAAGTACTCGTTGCCCTTGCCGGAGGACCCGAGCAGGTTGGCGCGCCACACGGTGAGGACCCGGGGGAAGTTGGCCGGGTCGTCCGGGTCCTCGGCCGCGAATCGGACCTGCCCGTCCACGAGCTTGCGGACCGTCGCCTTGACCGGGTCCTCCCCGGCGGCGTCGGCCTCGGCGACGAGGTCGAGCGGGTTGCGGTCGAACGTCGGGTAGGACGGCAGCCAGCCCAGCCGCGCCGACTGCACGAGCGCGTCGGCGAGCGCCCGACCCCTGAACAGCCCCCGGCCGAGGGGCGTCGCGAGCTCGTCGGCGCCGAACCCGTCGTAGCGCCACTGGTCGGTGGCGAGGTACCAGAACGCGGTGCCCGCCATCTGCCGCGGCGGGCGGACCCAGTCGAGGCCGAACGCGAGCTGGGCCCAGCCCGCGAAGGGGCGGACCTTCTCCTGGCCCACGTAGTGCGCCCAGCCGCCGCCGTTGACGCCCTGGCAGCCGGTGAGCGTGGTGAGGGCCAGCATGGCGCGGTAGATCTGGTCGGAGTGGAACCAGTGGTTGGCGCCCGCGCCCATGACGATCATGGAACGCCCTCCCGAGCGCTCGGCGTTGTCCGCGAACTCGCGCGCGATCCGCGCAGCGGCCGCCGCCGGCACGCCCGTGATGGCCTCCTGCCAGGCCGGCGTGCACGGCTTCGGGTCGTCGTAGCCTGCCGGCCAGTCGCCGGGCAGCTCCGGGCGGCGGACGCCGTACTGGGCCAGCAGCAGGTCGAACACCGTGGTGACGAGGCGGCCGCCGATCCGCCGCGCCGGCACGCCCCGCCGGACGACGGAGCCGCCCTCGTTGGGCCCGTCGCTGACGTCGAAGCGGGGCAGGTCCACGGCCACTGGCTCCCCGCCCTCGAGGAAGGAGAGGAGCGGGTCGATGCCCCCGAGCTCGAGGTTCCAGCGCCCCGCGCCGGACGCCGTGTGCCGGTCGCCGAGCGTCCCGTTCGGGGCCATCGGGATGCCGGCCGCCGCATCGAAGACCACGGGCCGCCACGCGTCCCCCTCGGCCGTCCCGCCGAGGTCGGCCGCGGTCAGGAACCGGTCCGGCAGCCAGGCCCCGTCCACGCCGGGCCGCTCGCGGAGCGTGACCAGGAACGGCAGGTCCGTGAACGCCTTGACGTAGTCGCGGAAGCGCGGGACCTCTCGGTCGACGAAGCACTCGCGCAGGATGACGTGCCCCATCGCCATCGCGAGGGCCCCGTCGGTCCCCGGGTTGGCGGGCAGCCACTCGTCCGCGAACTTGGTGTTGTCCGCGTAGTCGGGACTCACGACCACGATCTTCTGGCCGCGGTACCGCGCCTCGGTCATGAAGTGGGCGTCCGGGGTGCGCGTGACCGGGATGTTGGAGCCCCACATCACCAGGTACGAGGCGTTCCACCAGTCCGCGGACTCGGGGACGTCGGTCTGGTCGCCGAAGACCTGCGGCGACGCGATCGGCAGGTCGGCGTACCAGTCGTAGAACGAGAGCATCGTCCCGCCCAGCAGCGAGGTGTAGCGGGCGCCGGCGGCGTGGGAGGCCATCGACATCGCGGGGATGGGCGAGAAGCCCGCCACCCGGTCGGGGCCGTGCGCTGTGATCGTGTGGACCTGCGCGGCGGCGACGATCTCGAGCGCCTCGTCCCAGCTCGCGCGCACCAGGCCGCCCTTGCCGCGCGCCTGCTGGTAGCGCCGCCGCCGCTCCGGGTCGCCCACGACCTCCGCCCACGCGGCGACCGGGTCGCCGAGGCGGGCGCGGGCCTCCCGGTAGACCTCGAGGAGCACGCCGCGGACGTACGGGTAGCGCACCCGGGTGGGCGAGTAGGTGTACCACGAGAACGCCGCGCCCCGCGGGCAGCCCCGCGGCTCGTACTCGGGCGAGTCGGGGCCGACGGAGGGGTAGTCGGTCTGCTGCGTCTCCCAGGTGATGACCTCGTCCTTGACGTAGACCTTCCAGGAGCACGACCCGGTGCAGTTCACGCCATGCGTCGAGCGGACGATCCGGTCGTGGCTCCACCGGTCGCGGTAGAAGACATCGGCCGAACGGCCGCCCTCGAGGGTGATCGTCCGGAGGTCCTCGGACACGGCGGCCGGCTGGAGGAGCCGGCGGGTCTGGAGCACCGCCCGCACGTGCGCCTCGGAGCCGATCGCGGCGCGCTTGTCAGCCATCGGTATCGCCTCCCGGACCCCCGGCGCCACCATGATCCTCGCGCCTGTCGCCGCCTGCAAGCCGGACGATGCAGAGCAGCGGCTGGTCCACCGTGAACGGCTCCAGGCCCACTGCCCGCGCGTCGCCGCCCAGCTGCTCCACGGTCTGCTCGAGCATGCCGAGGTGCACGCCGCACACCACGGCGCGATGCTGGCGCGCGACCTCCTCGAACGGGCACCGCCGAAGCCAGATCTGGTCCCGCGCGGGGCGTTCGGGATCGAAGCCGAGCCGCCCCAGGAGGTCCATGAGCGTCGCGCCCACGCTCCCGGCGCCCGCGTCGCCGGCGACCTCGGGCCCGGCCAGCTCGGCGGACCACCGCTGGCCGGCGGTCCTGGCTGCCGCCGCCGGGTCGGCTCCCCCGCCGATGTGCCCCGCGAGGACGCCCGCGAGCTGCCGGAGCTGGGCGAGGTCGTCGCGCGCATCGACGCCGGCACTGGCCGGCGCCTGCGGGGCGGGCGCATAGCGCAGCGCCGGCCGGCCGACCCGGGACCGTCGGTCGACGGAGCGCGTCACGAGGCCGGCGGTGACCAGCAGCGCGAGGTGGGAGCGCGCGGTGCTCTCGCTGATCCCGACCGCGGCAGCCGCCTCGCCCACGGACAGCGGCCGGCCGCCTGCCCGCAGCGCCTGGAGGAGCGCGGCCCGGCTGTCGGCGGCGAGGAGCGGGGAGTTGTCGCTTGCGGCTTGGGCCATTGTGGGCATTATAATCGTGTAAACCGTGGACACACGTCGCTTCCACCGGGCACCGAGCACACGAGGCAGGACCATGACGGGCGTCGGATCGAACGCTGAAACGCAGGCCGTCCACGGGTCGCGGAGCAGCGCGATGTGGCTCGCGACGCTGGGCTTCTTCGGCGGCTTCGCGGGCGTGTCGATCTTCGGACCGCTCGTGCCCAAGTTCACCGAACTCCTGCACCTCTCCCCGTTCCAGGCGGGGCTGCTCGCGGCGATCCCGTCGCTCACCGGGTCGCTCCTCCGGATTCCGTTCGGGGCCGCGGTCGACCGCGTCGGCGGCAAGCGCCCGCTGCTCGCGCTGCTGCTCCTGACCAACGTCGGCGTGATCGGCCTGCTCGCGCTCCTGGCCACCTCGTACCCCGCCCGCGTGGAGGGGACCTACCCGATCCTGATGCTCCTCGGGATGCTGATCGGGTGCGGCATCGCCACGTTCTCGGTGGGCATCGCGCAGGTCTCCTACTGGTTCCCCAAGAAGGACCAGGGCGGGGCGCTGGGCGTCTACGGGGGCCTCGGCAACACCAGCCCGGGCCTGTCCACCATGCTCCTGCCGATCGCCGTCGGGGCGATCGGCCTGCTCGGCGCCTACGCGGTGTGGTTCGCCGTCCTCGTGGTGGTCACGATCGTCTACGCCCTGTTCATCCGGGACGCCCCGTGGTTCCAGCTGCGCGCGGCGGGCCGGCGAGTGGACGACCCCGACCGGCTCGTGGCGATCGGCGGCAGCGACCTCGTCCCCCGCGGGAGCGCGGTCGAGGGCCTCAAGGCCGCCGCGGCAATCCCTGCCACCTGGGCGCTGGTCTTCTTCTACTTCGTCTCGTTCGGCGGGTTCCTCGCCTTCACCACCTGGCTCCCGTCGTTCTGGGCGTCGATGTACGGCTCCACGCTTCGCGAGGCAGGCCTGCTGACAGCGGCGTTCTCGCTGCTGGCCGCCGTCATCCGGGTCACCGGGGGCGTCGCCTCCGACCGGCTCTCGATCCGCTATGCGCTCGTCGGCAACTTCCTGCTCATGGCCGTCGCCACGCTCGCGCTGGCGCTGTCGGAGTCGTTCGCGATCTCGCTCGCGGCAACCCTGCTGGTTGGCGCCGGCATGGGCCTCCAGAACGCGATCGTGTTCAAGCTGGTCCCCTCGTACGTGCCCTCGGCCGTGGGCGGGGCGTCGGGCTGGATCGGCGGCATCGGCGCCCTCGGCGGCTTCGTGATCCCGCCGGTCATGGGCTTCGTGACCGGCGCCTCGACGGGGCCGGCGGCCTTCGCCCGTGGCTTCCTGCCGTTCGTGGGCCTGGCTGCGCTCACGCTGCCGGTGGTCTGGTGGCTGAACCGCTGGAGCGCGACGCGCCGCATCGGCATGTCGGGCGCCGCGGCCTGAACCGTCCTGGCGCAGCCGCCGGGCGCGTGAGCCGCGCGGGTGGGTGGTACGAACCGCCCACCGCCCTGACCACTCCGTATAGTGGCGGGCGACATGGAGCGCGGGCACGGTACGCGCGTGAGCGCCATGCTTCCCCCTGCCGCCTCGCTGGGGGATCTCCGGCACGCTGTCGATGCGCGCTTCGACAACGCCTGGCGAGCGAACATCGTCGTGGTCGATGACGATGAGGCGAACGTGCGCCTGCTGGAGCGGGCGTTCCAGCGTGCAGGGTACGAGCGGTTCCACGGCTTCACCGACCCTGTGATCGCGCTGGAGTCGATCCCCCGGATCGACCCGGACCTGGTCCTGCTCGACCTCGAGATGCCCGGCCTGGGCGGCCTCGACCTGCTCCGGGCAGTCCGGTCGGGGACGCCTCCGGACACCTACCTGCCGATCCTGGTCATCACCGGGAATCAGGACGGTGCGACGCGCCGGCTCGCCCTCGATCAGGGCGCCACCGATTTCCTGACCAAGCCGTTCGATCTCGACGAGCTCCGGCTGCGCAGCCGCAACCTGATCGAGGGTCGTCTCATGCACTCCGCGCTGGCGATGCGCGTGGACGCGCTCGGAGCCGCGCTCGCCGAGCGTGAAGAGGCCCTGGAGCGAACCCAGCACGAGCAGGCGCAGATGAGCGCGTCGCTCGCCCGTGCGGCGGGCCTGTCAGTTCCCGAGGAGATCGCGGCGGCGCTCTGCGCAGACCTGGCCAGCGTCACCCGAGCGCGGTACGTGACCCTGCTCCTCTTCGAGAGTCCGGAGCGCGCAATGTCCTATGTGGCCCACGGGCGGCGCTCGGACGCGGACGTTGGCTACGCGATCCCCGTCGCACGCTCCCGGGAGCTCTGGCAACGAGCCTCCGCCGGGCCGTGGGTCGAGGCCGATCTTCTGGGACGCGCACGGGGATCCGATGCCGCACAGCTGTGGGCGGCTGGCTGGCGCAGCGCCCTGTACGCCCCGCTCCGCTTCGAGGACGAGCTGCTCGGGCTCCTGTCGGTGGGCACCACGAAGCGACGGACGGCAGACACGCTCGCCCGGGACCTGCCCAGTGTCGTCCGGTATGCCACTGTCGCGGGTGCGCTCCTCGGACGCGCGCTCGCGCTCCGGCGTCAGGCGGTCGACGCACGCCGCAGCATCGAGTCGATCATCGAGCGGGCGGCGTTCATGCCGGTTGCGCAGCCCATCCTCTCGCTGGTGGACAAGCAGGTGGTCGGATACGAGGCGCTGACGCGGTTCAGCACGGGAGCGCGCCCCGATCAGCTGTTCGCACAGGCGGCCAGGCTCGGGCTCGGCCCGCGACTGGAGCTCGCGACGATGGAGGCGGCCGTCCGGATGGCGGATCAGCTGCCCGCAGGCGCATGGCTCAGTGTCAACGTGTCGCCCGAAGTCGTCCTCTCCCGCGGCCCGCTCATCGAGGTGCTCTCCCGCTGCTCCCGCCAACTGGTCGTCGAGATCACCGAGCACGCTCCGGTGGACGACTACGCAGCGCTCCGTGCGGCGGCCCGGGCCCTGGGCGACGCGCGGGTGGCCGTGGACGACGCCGGAGCCGGCTTCGCCAGCATGCAGCACGTCGTGGAGCTGCAGCCCGACATCGTGAAGCTCGACATCTCGCTGGTCCGCGGCGTGGACGCCGACCCGGTGCGCCAAGGGCTGGTGGCGGGGATGGTGCACTTCGCCGGCCGCACCGGGATCCACCTGATCGGCGAGGGGATCGAGACTGAGGCGGAGCTGCGCACCCTCGCCGGGCTTGGCGTCCACCTCGGGCAGGGCTACCTCCTGGGGAGACCGCAGGCGATCGCGCCCAGCTGAGACGCCGCTCCAGGCCGCCTGCGCGTGCCGGGGTCGAGGCGGCTCTCGTGAGGGTTGCGGTCGCCGGTAGGATTCGGTCAGGCGTCCTCGTGCAACCTCGACCCCCCTGCTTCGCCCCCCAACTGATCTCCGTGCAGGGTCTCGGAGTGCATCCGGCGATGCCGGAGACGAGCCCAGCGATGCGCGCCGAAGCTCCCTCGAGTTCGGCCGCGTGATTGCCCTCCGGCGAGCCGACACCCGCGGGACCGCTTCCTGGCACTGCGCCACGCGCCGGCGCGGCTCCACTGATCACGCGGCCGCCCCATCCGGCCCGGCACGACGGCGGAATGCGGCCGGGAGTGGGACCATTGGGCCGGTGCCCGCGCTGTCGCGCACCCCAGAATGGGCCCTGCAGTATCGTCCCTAGCCTGCGACCGATGCCCACGATTGCCGCCGCCCCCCGCCCGGCTGCACCATCCCGCCGCGGTCCCTGCGCGTCCCGGCGCCTTCTCGAGGGCTCGGCTCGCGGGACAGGCCGTGACCCGAGCCGTCGCGCCGCGCAGCACGTGACCCGGGCCCGCTTCCCCCGCGTCGGCTGCCGGGCTCGCCGCGAGGCCGGCTGATGGACCGTCCGCGCGGGCCTGCCCACCGCCTGCCGCTGTCCCTCGGCGACCTGCTGATCGCGGACGCCAGCCCAGACATGGTCGTGGGCTGCGACGAGGCCGGTCGCATCCTGTACGCCAACCCGGCGGTTGAGCGCTCGCTCGGCTGGGCCGCGGACGAGATCCTCGGCCAGACCATCGAGCGCCTGGTGCCCGACGCCGCCGCAGCGTCCCATGTGGAGCGCCGGATCCGCTACAGCGTCGCCCCGACGGCGCGGCCGATGGGCATAGGGCGGGAATTCAGCGCGCGCCGGCGCGATGGCGGGGAGGTCCCCGTGGAGATCAGCCTGGCGCCGTTCACCGCCCCGACGGGCGAGCGGCTCGTGTTCGCCACGCTGAGCGACGTCACGCGGCGCAAGGGCCTCGAGGCCCAGCTCCTCGAGGCGCGCAAGATGGAGTCACTCGGCCGGTTGGCGGGCGGCGTGGCCCACGACTTCAACAACCTCCTGTTCGTGATCCGCGCGACCGCCGGCCTGGCCCTGGAGGAGCACGCGGGCGACCCGGCCACGCCCTTCGACCGGGTCGGCCTGCGCGCGGACCTGGAGCAGATCGCGCTCGCCGCGGAGCACGCTTCGGAGATCACGCGACAGCTCCTCGCCTTCAGCCGCGGGCGTGAGGTCCGGCCCGAGCGCGTGGACGTCGCATCGGTTGTCGGGAGGCCGGAGCCGCTCCTTCGCACGCTGGTCGGCGAGCGCGTCCGCCTCGAGGTCCGCCACGACCCGTCGGCCGGGAGCGTGCTGATCGGTCCCGGCGAATTCGACCAGATCCTCGTCAACCTCGTGGTCAACGCTCGAGACGCGCTGCCGCGGGGCGGCTTGATCCAGGTTGAGACCCGCGGCGTCGAGTTCGACACCGCCTACGTCGAGGCGCACTTCCAGGTGGTCCCCGGCTCGTACGCGATGCTCTCGGTGAGCGACAACGGGGAGGGGATGGACCAGGAGACGCGACGCCACGTGTTCGAGCCGTTCTTCACCACCAAGGAGCCTGGCCGCGGGACGGGCCTCGGCCTGTCCACGATCTACGGCGTGGTGCGGTCGGCCGGCGGACACGTCTGGCTGCACACCGAACCCGGACGGGGAACGACGTTCAAGGTCTACCTCCCACGGGTTGAGGCCGGGGAGTCGGCTGCGGCCCGGACGGTCGCGCCGCCGGGATCGCCCGACCGGGTCGTCCTCGTGGCCGAGGACGACCCGGAGGTCCGGCTCCTCACGGTGCGGATCCTCGAGCGGGCCGGGTATGCGGTCGTCGCGGGCGAGGATTCCGAGGCGGCCCTCGCGATCGTCGCAGATCCCGCCCGGCGGGTCGACGCCCTGGTGACCGACGTGTCGATGCCCGGCGTGTCCGGCCCCGAGCTGGCCAGGGCAGCGCGGCAGGCCAGGCCCGGGATCGCGATCCTGCTGGTGAGCGGGTTCCTTCCCGAGTCGGAGCCGATCGACGATCTGCTGGCAGGCGGGGCCCGGTTCGTGCCCAAGCCTGCGTCGGCGACGGACCTCCTCGACCTCCTGCACGACCTCCTGGACCCCTGACCGGCCACCGGCGCGACCACGGCTCGCTGGTCAGCCTGGTGGGTGCAGGAGGACGACTCAACTCATACCGGGCTCAGCGTTGAGATCATCCGACGGGTGCCGACGACCGCCTGACCTGCGGACCGCCCCCTCATTCGTCGGGACCTGTGCCTGCTGCGGGTGCGTCCCTCCACCCCGCACGAGGAGTGGTCGCCCGGGACGTGCGCTCCGCTCGGCCAGGCTGTGGGAAAGCGCCGCCGCAGCGGTTCGGCTGGGAACGTCGAGCTTCCCGAGGATGTTCGACACGTGGAGGGCCGCGGTCTTCTCGGTGATGAAGAGCTCGTCGGCGATCTCACGGTTGGACCGCCCGTACGCGACGAGGGAGAGGACCTGCCGCTCGCGGCGGGTCAGGCGGAACCGGTCCAGTCGCGCGTCGAGGTCGGGCGCGGAGGGTTCGTGGCTCGTCGGCGAGCGGAGGGACAGCCCAGCGCGCAGTGCGGAGGCCTCGATGAGCACGCGAAGCGGCTCGGCTCCCATCGCCGCAGCCGCATCGTCTGCCTCCGCGAGGAGCGCTGCGGCGGTCGTCCGATCGCGACGTCGGACGAGGAGGGCCTCGGCCAGACGCAGCAGGGCATAGGGGCGACGATGGAGCTGACCCGCCGACTCGCACGCTTCGGCCGCAGCAGCCCAGACGTCCGGCTCCGAGGATCCCTGCATCCGCGACCACTCGCCCTCGCACAACAGTGCGACGAGCACAGGCTGTCGGGGCGTGTCCGCGTCGGACTCCCCGACGTTCCGGACGAGCGTGCGCGCTCGCTCGAGCATGTCCGCCGCAGCCGCACTTCCTTGATCTGCAGCAGATCTCCGCCGGCGCCGCCGGTCGCGGAGCGCGATGTCCGCCTCCACGCGGAGCGCCGTAGCCAGCACGGCAGCGGAGCGACGCGCCGTGCCGACCGGGAGCGAAGAGAGGCGTTCGATCGCTGACGCCGCAGCGCTGCGGGCCTCCTCCAAGGCGCCGCGAGCGAGGTGGATCTGTGCGCGCAGGTGACCGGCAAGGACGGCGGTGTGGCCGCTGGGATCCGCCTGTGCCTGCTCCCAGGAAGCATCGAGGCTGGCAGCGGCAGCGTCGACGAGCCCGCGCTCCAGATCCAGCCGGCCCTGTGCGACCATCGCGAGGGCCTCGATCCCCCGCTCGGGACCGCCAGCCCTGACTCGCGCGAGCATCTCGTCAGCCTGCTGCCACCATCCGAGATCGACCAGGGCGAGGGCCGCGAGGCATCGCGTCGGCAGGGCCGCGCCAAGCCCGTGCCGCTCCTCCCAGGCCACCGCGGCCTCCGCCTCCGCGACGCAGGCCGCTCCCTCGAGAATGGTGACGAGGTCGCTCCATGCCCGCGACGCGGCATCCAGATCGTGCGCGGTCTCGGCAAGGTCACGTCCAAGGCGGATCGCCGCGGCAGCAGCCCGGGTGTCCCCGTTCGCGGCGTGGATGAGCCCGATCGTCACGAGGGCATGGGCCTCCGTCGCCTGGCTGACCACAGCGCGGCTGATCGAGGCAGACTCCTGCGCGATCGGCAGCGCTTCGTCGGGGCAGCCGGCGAGGACGAGATGCCGAGCGAGGCCTTCAAGGGCCTGGGCTCGCGCCGCGGACGGCGGGTGGGCGGGCACGAGCCGGACGGCCTCGCGGCTCGCGGCGATGGCGGCCTCAGGGTCGGCCGCTCGCCAGGTGAGGCTCGCGAGCTGGCCCTGCAGCATGCCGGCACGGAGCGGGTCCAGCGTCGGATCGACAAAGGCGATGGCTCTGCGGAGGTACGCCGCGCCCAGCGAGGATCGGCCCGTCAGCGCCACGACCTCGGCCGCGAGGACGAGCAGGCCTGGCAGGTCCAGCCCGGCGAGGCTCTCGGCGTCAGGGACGTCGTCCCACAGCTCCAGGGCCTGCTCGAAGCTCGTCGCGGCATCAGCGAAGGCGTCGAGGGCCCGAGCGGCGAGACCCCCGGCGATCGAGGCCCGCAGCGCTCGCGGGAGGTCGTGTGCGAGCCGATAGTGGTAGGCCAGGGCGGCGGACGTCGTCGCGTTGTGCCCCGCGGCCGCATCGCCCTCGAGTGTCTGCGCCCACGCGCCGTGAAGGCGCCTCCGTTCCCCCGGCAGGAGCTCCGCCTCGGCCGCTTCTCGCAGGAGGGGATGGCGGAAGCGGATCCGGTCCTCCCCGGCCTCGTCCGGAATGAGGATTCCGTGGCTCGCCGCTTCACACAGCGCGGATGCGAGCCCGGCCTCGTCGAGGCGGCAGATGTGGCACAGGTGGCCGGGATCCACCAACGGTCCAGCCGCCACAGACGCTGCGCCGATCAGCGCTCTGGTGGCCCGGGACGCCGAGGCCAGGCGGGCCCCGAGGATGTCTGCGACACCCGTTGGAAGGTCCCTCGACGGGTCGGCGAGGACGAGCAGCTCCTCGGCGTAGTAGGGATTGCCGTCCGATCGGCGATACACGGACTCGATGAGTTCAGCCTCAGGATCCCGCCCGATGATCGCCGTGACGAGCGCCCCGAGGTCCGTGCGGTCGAACCGTGCGAGCTCGAGGCGCTCGACGCGCTGTGCCCGCCCGAACTCGGCGAGGTATGGCAAGAGCGGGTGGCCGCGGTGGATCTCGTCGCTGCGGAAGGTGACGAGGACGAGGATCGGCTCGGCGGCCAGGTTGTGGACGAGGAATGCGAGCTGGTCGAGGGTGGCGCGATCGGCCCAGTGGAGATCTTCGATCTGGAGGAGGAGGGGCCTCTCCGACGCGAGCTGGCGGACGAGCCGCAACAGGAGCTCGAGGATGAGGCGTCGCCGGCCGCCGGGCGGCATGGCCGGTGCGGGCATCCCTGCGGTCGAGTCGGGCAGGAGTCGGATCAGCTCGGCACGGGTCCTCTCGATCGCCTCGCCGGGCTCGGAGCCTGCCGCGTCATCAAGACGCCGAAGCAGTTCGACCAGCGGTGCGTAGGGCAGGCTCCAGCCACCGACCGGGACGGCGCCGCCCCGGAGTACACGCATGCCATCGGCGGATGCACGCCGGGAGATCTCCGCGGCAAGCCTCGTCTTGCCGACCCCAGCCTCGCCGCCGAGTACGACGAGGACGGAGTGTCCCGAGGCGGCATCCGCGAGGTCGGCGCCGAGGCGCTCGAGTTCCGCCCGTCGGCCCACGAAGATCGAGCTCGAGACCCGTCTGGCCACGAACCCGACTCTATCCACGCCCACGCCTCGTTGGCGCGTGCCGGACGTCATCCTCCTTCTTCCCGCTCACGCCGACCAGCCACGTGCCGGGGACCGAAAGGAGGGCACCGCCGCGAGGGGCACCCCGGGCCAGAGGTCTGCTTGGGCAGCACCTCTCCCCGGGGTGCTTGCCGGACGGCCGCCGACGCTGCTACCGCAGCGCGGCGCAGATGTCGGTGATGACCTGCGGGCTGCCGGTCACGCTCTCGAAGTCGAGACTGCCGAACGCCTGGACCACAGTCAGCGGTCCAGCAGCCGCCACGACGTCGGAGGGGAATCCGAAGTCGGTCAGGTTCGTCGCCCAGAGGATGCCCCGACCGCGGAACTCGCCAGTGATGGTGCCGTAGGGCTTGATCGTGAAGACGCCCGGGCCGGAACCGTTCACCGTGATCGACCTCAGGTTCGCGGTGTTGGTCGCGGTCACGAACATGCCGCCTGAGACCTTGTCGATGATCGTTCCATCCGGAAGGATCGTCTCGGTGATCGCAGCGTGATCGAACGGCACGTCGACGTGGATCGGGAACCCGCAGAGGTCCGCAGGCAGGTCGAACGGCGCGGCGGGGTACGGGATGCGGTGCGGGTCGTTGCTGGCCGCGACGGGCGCGACCCCCGCGACCATCACCGCGATGGCCGCGACGATGATCGCGATGGCACGAAGCATGGAAGCCTCCTGGGACGCGCGGATGCGCGGGTCGGTCTCGCCAGTGGCTCGGCACGGCCCCGGCGACCAAGGCTTGTGGACCGCACGTCATCGCCTCCCCTCGTGCGCGCACCATAGGCTGAGCAGCACGCACGGCGCATCGGTAGAAGTCCATAGATCCTCGTCCGACTGAGTCGGCCGCAGCGCGGCGCGGCCCACGGCCGGGCGCTGGCACCGGCGGCGCCCCCCGTGCGGGTCCCCGTGTCAGGGGCGCCGGCCGCGCGGTCGGGTGGACGGCCGGTCAGCCCTCTTCCGACCCGCGATGAGGCAGCTGCTCCACGAACTCGAGGAGCTCGGAAATGTCGAGCGGCTTGGTCAGGTAGGCGGTGGCGCCGGCGTCGAGGAAGCGCGCGCGCTGGCTCTTGCTGGCATCCGCCGAGAGCACGACCACGGGGAGCTCCCGCGTCTCGGGACGCCTTCGGAGCTCGCGCAGGATCTCGAGCCCGGGCACGTCGGGAAGATGGACATCGAGCAGCACGAGGTCCGGCCGGCGCTCGCGCGCGAGCTCCAGCCCGAGACGGCCCTGGAAGGCCGGGATCACCTCGTGGCCCTCCTGTCGGGCGAGGATCTTCTCCACCAGGCGAAGGTTGGCCGCGTTGTCCTCGACGTGGACGATCCGCAGACGCGACCGCCCCGAACCGCGACGCCGGGCACCCTCGCGGTCGTGCCGCTCGAGCGGTCCCTCGGCGAGCGCCAGCTCGACCCAGAAGGTCGAGCCGACGTCGACCGCCGTCTCGACCCCGATCGTGCCGCCCATCGCCTCGATGAGACCCTTCGAGAGGGCCAACCCCATTCCCGTGCCCTCGACCTCGCCCCCTTCCGCGCCAAGTCGCTCGAATGGCCGGAACAGCCGATCGAGGTTCTGCGGTGGGATCCCGTAGCCGGTGTCCCCGACGGTGATCCGAAGCCGGTCGTCATCGACCGTGCGGCACGCGATGGCGATCGTCCCGCCCTCGCGGTTGTACTTCACGCCGTTGGACAGGAGGTTGAGGAGGACTTGCTTCAGGCGCTGGCGGTCGGCCAGGACATAGGAGTCGCACGCCGCCGCGCCCGCCTCGATGGCCACCTTCCGGCCGTCCGCGAGCGGGTGGATGAGCGCCGCCAGCTCGGTGACGAGCTCACCGACCGCGACCGGCTCGGGTGAGATCGTCATCGTCCCGGCTTCGATGCGGCTGATGTCGAGGACCTCGTTGATCAGCGCGAGCAGGTGTCGTCCGCCACGCGCGATGTAGTCCACGCTCTCCGCCTGCTCCGCGGTCAGCTGTTCGAGTTCGAGGAGCTGGCTGAAGCCGAGGATCGCATTGAGCGGCGTGCGCAGCTCGTGGCTCATCCGTGAGAGGAACTCGCTCTTGGCGCGGTTGGCCGCCACTGCCTCGTCGCGCGCGGCCGCGAGCTCGGCCGCCTGGCGGCGCAGCTGTTCCTCGAGCTCGTGGCGCTGCGTGACGTCGCGGACGATGGTGAGCACCAACTCCTCGCCCAGCATCCGATGGGAGAACTGCACCCAGCGGGTGGACCCGTCCTTCCGCCGAAGGCGGGCCTCGTACAGCCCCTCCACGCGGGCGTCGGCGCTGCGGGTCGCCGCGAGGTGCACGGCGTCCTCCAGCACGAGCCCCACCTCGACAGACGTCCGTCCCACGAGCTCTGCGCGGCCATAGCCCGTCAGCGTGCAGAACGAGTCGCTGACGTCGAGGATCCGTCGGGAACGCACCGCGTTGAGCGAGACCCCGTCGACCGCATCGCCGAGCAGGGCGCGCGACAGGCCGTTGCGCCGGGTGATCTCGGTGAACGACACCACGGCGCCGGTCACCACGCCGTCGACGCTCAGCGGGTGGGCCGCGAACTCCGCGGGCAGCGGCGTGCCGTCGCGACGCCAGAATAGTTCCGCATCCGAGCGCACCACTTCGCCCCGCTGGAGGGCAACGTAGCTCGGGCACTCCTCCCAAGCGTAGCGGGTCCCGTCCGATCGGTGATCGTGGACCAGATCGTGGGCCCTGACCCCGATGAGCTCCGCCGCGTCGTACCCGAACGCGGTTGCGGCACTCCGGTTGACGAACGTGAAGTGTCCGTCGGCGTCGATGCCGTACATCCCGGCCTCGCTCGTGTCGAGCACGAGCGCGAGCCGTTCGGCGGTCGGCCCGACATCCCGCTCGAGCTGGCGAGTTCGCGTGGCGCGGCGGCGGCGCTCGACCGTCATGCCGTCTCCGCGGTCATGTGTCCGAGCCGTTCCCCCGGGCGCCCCCGGGTCCGGGCGCGGCTGGCCCTGAGAGCGCCAGACGCACGGTCTGCAGGAGCCCGTCGCGGTTGAACGGCTTGTGGAGGAGCGCCGTGCCGGGGTCGAGCACCCCATGGTGGCTGATCGTGTCCTCGGAGTAGCCCGACATGTAGACCACGCGTGCGGTCGGGTTGACGGCGAGGAGCTCGGTGGCGACCTGCGGTCCGCCGCCGCCCGGCATCACGATGTCGGTGAGCAGCACGTCGATGGACGTCGCGTGCGCACGGATCAGATCGAGCGCCTCCGCAGGTCCCGACGCGGCGAGCACGGCGTACCCGGCCGAGGCCAGGAAGCGCCGCGCCAGATTCCGCACCCCCTGCTCGTCCTCCACCAGCAGGATCGTGCGGAAGGCTGCTGCCGCGGGTTCGGGCGCCAGGACCGGCATGAGAGGCGCCGACGCCTCGCGCGGGATGGCGGGGAAGTAGAGCTTGAAGGTCGTGCCCATGCCCCGCTCCGAGTAGAGCCAGATGTGCCCGCCGAGCTGGCGCACGATGCCGTCCACCATGGACAGCCCGAGGCCCGTGCCGGTTCCAGGCTGCTTGGTGGTGAAGAACGGCTCGAACGCGTGCTCGCGGGTCTCGTCGTCCATCCCGAGGCCAGTGTCGGAGACCGACAGCTGGACATGCGGCCCCGGCGCGACACCCGCGTGTCCGGCCGCGTACGAGGCGTCGAGATCGACGGGCGAGACCGCCAGGGCGAGTGAGCCGCCCTGCGGCATCGCGTCACGGGCGTTGACCACGAGGTTCATGACCACCTGCTCGATCTGCGAGCGATCGGCCTGGATCGCGCGGCCGGCGTCGTCGACGCGAACTGTGGTGGCGATGTCCTCGCCCACGAGGCGACGCACCAGGGGGCCGAGCTCGCCGACCACGGCGCCGAGCGACAGCACCTCGGGCGCCAGCACCTGCTTACGGGAGAAGGCGAGCAGCTGGCGCGTCAGGCTGGCGGCGCGATCGGCCGCCCCGCTGATCTCGAGCGCCTCCTCGCGCGCCGGACCGTCGGCCACCTCATCGAGCAGGAGCTGCGTGTTGCCGCTCACGATCGTCAGCAGGTTGTTGAAGTCGTGGGCGATCCCGCCGGCCAGGCGCCCCACGGCCTCCATCTTCTGAGCCTGGCGAAGCTGCTCCTCGAGCGCCCGCTCGCGGGTCACGTCGCGCCCGACGGAGACCGAGCCCATCAGCCGACCAGCCGAGTCGCGCACGGGCGAGACCGTGATCTCGACCTGACTGGTCGTGCCATCGCGACGGCGGCCGGTGACCGCGCCGGCCCAGGTGCGACCCGCCGCGCGTGCCGCGTCGATCTCCGGCTCAACCTCGATCGGTGCGCCGCCCGCCAAGGCTGCGGCAGGCTGCCCGAGCAGCTCGGCGCGGGAGAAGCCGGTGCTGCGCTCGACGGCCGCGTTCATGTAGGTGATGCGGTTGTCGAGATCGAACATGACAATGCTGTCGATGGACTGCTCGACCGCTGCAGCCAGCCGATCGCGCTCAGCCTCGGCACTCAGCCGGGCGCTGACGTCGTGGGCCACCACCATGACGGCCGGCCGGCCAACGAACTCGAGCGTGTGGGAGACCACCTCGACATAGAGCAGCGTGCCGTCCTTGCGCCGATGGCGCCAGGGGCCGGAATCCTGCAGGGCGGGGCGGTCGGCGTGCACGTGCTCGATCAGGGTCGCCACGTCGGCTTCGGGGCGGATGTCGGTGATCCGCATGTGCAGGAACTCGTCGCGCGTGTACCCGTAACGCGTCACGGCGGCATCGTTGACCTCGAGGAAGCGCAGGGTCTCGAGGTCGTACACCCACATGGGCAGCGGGTTGGCGGCGAACAGCAGGCGATAGCGCGCCTCCTCCGCGGCAGCCCGCGACGTCTCCGTGGCGAGTGCCCCCTGCGTGACCCGCAGGTCGGTGATGTCGCTCGCCATGAGGATGTGACCGCCGGGCACCTCGCCCACCTCGGGCACCGGGAACGAGCGGGAGCGCAGGACGGCGGTGGTGCCGTCCAGGCGCGTGATGGTGACCTCCGCGGCATCGGGCGCTACCGTGAGCAGGGGCGCGAGTTCGACCGGCAACTGCTGGCCCTGGAGGGTGTCGGCGGGCCGGCCGAACGCCTGCGCCGCCGCGGCGTTGCAGAGCCACACGAGCCCGTGCGCATCCACACCGACAATCGCGACCGGCATGAACTCCAGGAAGGAGCGCCGCACCTCGCGACGGGAGCCCCCGGTTGTGCCCGGTCCGGTGCGCCGCAACAGCACGTTGGTGGAGCGCAGCCGACCGCCGGCGTCGCGGGTCGGGGCGACGACGCACTCGACGGCAACCGCGCGTCCATCCCGATCGCGCAGCTCAGTGGCGGCGGCCACGCGCACGGGCGGGTCGTCGTGTGAGGAGCGGAGCCGGCGCACGAGCGCGGCACCCTGCCCCGGCGGGGCGAGGGCCGCAGCCGATCGACCAACGATCTCTGCGGCCGGGTACCCGAGCAGCCGCTCCGCGCCCTCGCTCCACTGCACCACCCGCCCGCCGGGCGCGAGGACCATGAGCGCATCCGGTTCCGCGGCCGATGCCACTCCGGGCGTCGCCGCCGGGTCCCCGGGCGCACCAGCGCGCCGGGGACGCCGGGCCGTCGGCTGGCCCGCGTCCGGTGGGGCGGCGGAGCGCACGACCCGGGGAGGCATTCGGCTGTCGCGATCCTATCGCAGCGCGCAAGCCGCTCGCCCGAGGACTTCGACAGGAGACAGGGCTCCAGAGCCTGTGACCGATCGGCGTTTCGTGGAACCGGCCGGTCGGCTCGCTCGTCCGGGTAGCGTTGCGAGGGCAGCGGCATCGGCACATCGCGAGGGGTGGCATGGCTCGCTTCGGCATCCTCACACTGCTCATCGCCTCTCTCCTCGGCGCGTGCTCCTCGCCGTCCGCCGGCGGCACCGCGTCGCCGCACCTGGGCGTCAGCGCCCCGCCGTCCGAGACCGTCTCGCCCCCGCCATCGGCAGCCGGGTTTCCGGCGGATGTCGCCGGCCTGCCGGTCATCAGCGTTGCCAGGGCTGACGAGCTGCTGCGGTCGGGCAAGCTCGATGGCCAGGCGGTCGCGGTGGCTGGCTACTACGACCAGGTCGTCATGTCCTGTCCGTATCCGGGGCGGTACATCGGTCCGCTCGTGAGCTGGTGCGGGATCGTCGCCTTCACCGACACGCTCGCCAGCGCTCGGCTGTGCCGGCCCGTCGGTTCGAATGGCATCAGCTGCAGCCGGCCATCCGGCACGAACCTTGCGCCACTCCTCATGAGCGAGACGAGCGGGAGCGTGCCGTCGCAGGGCGGACTCGAACCGGCCGCCCTCGTCCTCGTCGGCCACGCCGGGGACGCACGAGAGTGGCGGTGCACCGCGTCAACGCAGGCCGAGTGCGCGGGCGCCTTCGTCGTCGACCGGATCGCCTGGGCGGAGGGCCGCGACGTCCCGCTGGCGGCGCCGCAGACCGGCGACCAGGAGACGGGCAAGGCGATCGCGCCGCGGATGACGCTCTCGCAGGTCGCGGCCGCCGTCGGGCTCGGAGACGGCCTGCTGACCGGGGCCGCGTTCCGGGCCGGCGACATCGCCACCGTCGACCCGCGCTGGAACCTCGTCGGCGACAACGCCGTGTGGCTGGCTCGGTCGCTCGGCCCACCGGCGGGGTCGGGCGCAGGGGAGACGCGGCCCGAGACGGTTTGGCTCGTCGACGACGCCACCGGGCGGGTCATCGACAGCCACCCCCTCGAGGTGGCCGCGGACTACCAGCCGGCTCGGCTGTGGCAGGTGGCCACCGCCCGCGGGGTCGACTGCTGCGCGGGCGGCGTGTTCGCCTTCTACCGCGTGGCGGCCGCGGACGGGACCGTCGTGCACGAGGGCATGGTGTCCGGCGGATCGTCAGGCGGCCCCGACTCCACCACCTTCGGCAGCGGTTACGAGAGCCCGGGGCCCCTGCTCCTGCCCGCCGGGAGGTACTCAGTCGCCGCGTGGCTGGCAACAGACGACGGCGGCGTCATGGGCCCGCCCCGGGGCGAGTGCTCCACGCAGGTCACCCTTCGGCCGCTCGACGACGTCGCGCTCAACGCGGCCTTCCCGGCCGACAGGGCGTGCACCTTCGGGCCCGCGCCATCGCCGTCGCCCGGCTCGTAGAGTCCGCGATCGGCCGGACGCGTTGGCGATCATCGACGGAGGCGAGCACAGCGCGGGACCTGCGAGGACCTGCGGCGACGGCCGGCTGACCCGGGTCCTTCTCGGCACGCAGGCCTCGCACGCGCGGCTTCGCGGCGGCGGCGCATCCTGGCTCAGGCGGTCACGACCGTCAGGCCGAGTGCACGGGCCGCTTGCGCTTGGCGCAGGTCGAACGTCAGGAAGCCCACCCCGGGTGCAGCGATGCGTTGCGCCGCCGCGAGATGGAGGGCATCGAGCGTTCGCACACCCGTCGTCTCCGCGATCGCCGCAGCCGACTCGCAGGTCGCCTCGTCGAGCTCGATGATGGAGAAGGAGCGCAGGTCGTCGTCGAACGCGGCTCGCGCGGCCGAGAGGTCGCGCCCGGAGAGCAGGCGAGCGAGGTTGCGGCGAACCTCCACGATCGTGTGGCGGGCCGTCAGGAGCGAGCGATCGGCTCGCAAGAGCGCGTCAGCGGCAGCCGAATCCGCCTCCTCCACATAGCGTTTCAGCAGGGCGCTCGAGTCGACGTAGGTGCTCACTCACCGCGATCCTCGGCCAGGGCATCCAGCACTCGCCTGGGCGCCTTCGACCGATGCACGCGACCAAGGGGCGCACCCGTGCCCTGCGTGATCCATCCGGCGCGGATCCCGTCCTCGATCCGCGCGCGCCCGGGTATCGGGCCGAGCACCGCCTTCGGACGGCCGCGGTCCGTGACCAGCAGCACCTCCCCCCGCTCCGCCCGGTCGAGGTACTCGGAGAGGCGCTGCTTCAACTCCCGGATTCCCACATCGGCCATGTGTCTACATTATCACACGGACGTGTCTACATCAGGGGAGGACGGCGTCCCTTGGCGTCCTGCGGGTGACGCGCTCGTGCTCCTCGACCAGGGCGACGCGGGCGTCCCCAAGCCCGCTCGTCCGATCCTCACGCCCGGCGCGACGACAAGTCTCGCGCGACCTGGAGCCTCGCCGATATCTCGGTTCATCTGGGTGCCGCGAGCGTGCCGCGAGGTCCCGGGTCCTGCAGCCGAGCGCCAATCCTAGGGGAGCCGCGCCAGGAGGCGCTCGTAGAGGTCCCAGCCCCAGACCGGCGGCCACTCGGTGAAGGCCTCGAGCTGGCCCGCGTAGCGGCCGTCGCGGAGCCAGCCGACCAGCTGCCTGCCGTGCTCCCGCTCGTCGTCTGCGAGCGACGGGATGAGCGCCTCGACCCGGGCGACGGTCTCGGGCCTGGTGTCGAAGCGCCGGTAGCCCGGGCCGGACGGCAGCTTCTGGGCGTCGAGGTCGATGCCGCCGATGAAGTCGGTGGCGACCGGCTTCGCCCCGCTGAAGTCGTTGCCCCGGAACTCGTTCGGGCGCAGCCGCATCATGTGGGCGAGGCTCAGGGTCATCCCGCCCGAGAACGTGACGTCGCGGAGCCGCCCGGCGAAGGTGCAGTCGATGAAGTCGTTGTGGCTGCAGTCCCAGTGGTCGATGACCGCGCGGTCGAAGCTGCACCGCTCGAAGCGCGCGAGCCCCGGGGCCTGGAACCGCAGCCTCGCCCGGTCGAAGCGGCAGTCGCGGTAGGAGGAGGTCGGGCGCCCGCTCATCGTCCCGTCGGACAGCCTCGCGCCGCTGAAGTCGCAGCGGTCGAACGTGCTCCCGTCGGCGAAGAACCCCGTGAGCTCGAGGCCCGAGAAGTCCACGTCCACGAGGGACGCCTGCAGGAACCGCGTCGGCGCCCCGGGGTCGAAGCGCACGCCCTCGAGCCGCCCCGCGAACGCCGGCGGCGCCGGGAGGGCGGCCCCGAGCGCGACCAGCGAGATCTCGTCGGGTTCGTCAGGCATGTCGGACCTCGACCCCTGGGAGCCCACTCACAGGATCAGCAGGTAGATGATGAACTCGGCCACGAGGCAGCGCGAGTCATTCGCCGGTAGTTGCGGCTGTTCACCCAGCGTACAAACGAAGAGACGCCCGGCCACCCGAGCGTCTTGTACATCAGATCGTGAGTATGGTCGGGGCGAGAGGGCTTGCGCCTGTCGTGCCGACTTCAGCGGAGTCGAGTGCATTCGCCTCGCGCCGGCCATGGGGATCGGGCCCAATGGCAACCCATGCATGGCGGGCTGATCCATACCGGATCGTCCGACCCGAGCACCGAGACGGCAATCCTGCGCCTGATGGCTACTCCACGGCTAGAGTTGACAGATCTAGCCATTCAGCCGGACAATATGCCAAGTTCTTGCGTCATTAGCCGTGGATCTGCCGAATGCGCCTACCCGACCGAGGACCCCAGCTGGCCGAGCTGCTAGGTCGTCCCGCGGCGTCCCGGCTGCCGCACATCCTGTCGGTAGTCCAGGACCCGCTCGTGGGCGGCCGTTACCTGCACTGGGACGACATCCACCGGAGAAACCCGCCCGATGATCTCACTCGCGAGGAGTGGTGGCTCGGCATCAAATTCGCCCGGCAGATGCTCCAGCGGACTTTCCCGCTCCGGCCGGTGGACGGCGGGATGTTCCACTACAGCCTGCCGGACCCCGCCCTAGAGCTCCTGCACTGGATCGACCAGCACGCATCGGGCGAAGTCATGGTCTCAGAAACGATCCGCGACGCCGGCGATCGGCGGCGATACCTGGTCAACTCCTTGATCGAAGAGGCGATCACCTCGAGCCAACTGGAAGGGGCGAGCGCGACGCGCAAGGTCGCCAAGGACATGCTCCGCTCGGGGCGCCCGCCAAGGGATCGCGCGGAGAGGATGATCCTGAACAACTATCTAGCGATGACCCAGCTCAGAGACGTGGCCCGGGACCCGCTCTCGCCTGAGGTCGTATTCGGACTCCACCGGACCCTCACCGAGGGCACGCTCGACGACCCCGAGGCCGCGGGCCGCCTCCAGCGGCCGGACGAGGAGCGCATTCACGTCGAATGGTCGGACGGTACTGTGACGCACCGGCCGCCGCCCGCCGACGAGCTCCCGGCGCGGATGGCGGCAATGTGCGCCTACGCCAACGAGGAGGGGCCGGGCTGGACCCACCCGGTCGTCCGCGCTGTCCTCCTCCACTTCTGGCTCGCATACGATCACCCGTTCGAGGACGGCAACGGGCGGACGGCCCGGGCCCTCTTCTACCGCGAGATGCTCCTCGACGGCTACTGGTTGTTCGAGTACGTGTCTATCTCACGCCTTCTACTCGCCGCCCCTTCAAAGTACGGGCAGTCCTTCCTGCTTAGCGAGACGGACGGCAACGATGCCACCTACTTCCTGCTCTTCCAGCTGCAGATCCTTCGTCGCGCGGTCGAGGACCTGCTGGCCTACCTCGTGCGCAAGATGGCCGAGGTTCGCGAGACCGAGAGCCTCCTTCGCCGAGCGGACCTGAACCACCGCCAAGTCGCCCTGCTAACCCATGCCCTCCGCCACGGGGACGCCGTGTACACGGTCCACTCGCACGCAGAGAGCCACCGGGTGACGCGCCAGTCGGCGCGGACTGACCTGCTCGACCTTGAGCAGCGCGGCCTGTTGGAGCGCCGGGTCGTCGGCCGCCGCTTCGACTTCCTCGCGCCGGGCGATCTCCGCGCGCGGCTGCGGGCGGCCTCCGCGTGAAGGCAAGGAGACGAATGGTCCGGAGCATCCGACGCCGAGGGTGACAGCCGGCCCGATGAGCAGGCGGTGCAGGCCTGAGGAATAGAACAAGCGTTCTGGTCTGGCGAGAGGGCTTGCGCCTCCCATAACGACCTCAATGCAGTGGAGCGCATTCGACTCGCTCCAGACCCGGGCAACGTGGGATCGGACGGCCATTCGCGGACGTCGGTTCGGCGGAAGTCAATCCCCGCACGTGCCCGGGCGAGTGGAAGCCGCTGATGTGCGGTGCCTCGCCGAGGCCGGTCGTCGGGCCGTGCACTCCCTCGGTGGCGGAGCCCGTCCGCCTGGGCGGACCCGGGAACGGAAGGGTCGAACGAGCATGTCCGACAAGGAGGCCTGCGATACCCTCTCCGCTCCGAAGCACGGCCCCGAAGCGTGGGCAGCTGACGAGGTCACGGTGCGGGCAGCGGAGGGCGTGTTCGAGTAGGTCGCGTGCGTGCTGCACCTCGGCGATGGGAGCCTCGAACTCCTGGATTGTGCGCTCGGCGTGCTCGGTCCAGCTTCGGCGCGGGCCAAAGGCCTGGCGCGCCTCCGTATGACACGCGGCATGCCCGGCTCCGGATGTGGTTCCGTGTCAGAAGGCTCGGTATTCGCCGATCGGGACCAGTGGCTGTGGGGCCGAAGGCTCGCTCAGCCATGCGCTGAGCTTGGTCTGGAACTCGCGGAAGGCGGCGATCTGCGGCAGAGGGTTCTCAGTGCCGTCCTGGAGTTCGAGCAGGATGAGGTAGGAGCCTTCCTGGGGGAGACGGTACGAGAGGTACCGCACGCCAGCTGGCTTGACCGCGTCCAGTTGGGCAAAGACGTTGGCCACGGCTTCTTCGACATCGCTGATGTGGGCGGGCTTTACGTTGGCGCGGATCAGAACTGTGCTCACGGGTTTTCGCTCCTCTCCGTGATCTGTCGGACCAGGCGGTGTCAGTTGGCTTGCTGCTGTGTCCACTCACCCGAGATCTGGCTGGTGGTGACATTGATGCGGTTCCAGGCGTTGATCACGGCGATCTGGACGACCAGCGCCGCGAGGGCTGGCTCGTCGAAGTGCTCAGCGGCCTCCCGGAAGACGTAGTCAGGAACAGGGTCGGCTCGGTCCGCGAGCCGCGTGGCGGCTTCGGTCAGCGCCAGCGCCGGCCGGTCGGCATCGGTGAAGTAGGGGGCCTCCCGCCAGGCCGCGACCGAGAACAGCCGTTCGTTGGTCTCGCCGCGATTCTTGGCGCTACGGGTGTGGATGTCGATGCAGACGGCGCAGCCGTTGATCTGGCTGGCGCGCAGCTGGACGAGGTCGACCGTGGCCTTGGGCAGGCCGCCGTGGTTCGCGGCGGCACTGAGCGCTTGGAGGGCGTCGAGGACACCGGGCACGCTCAGCGCCGGGTTGTTGATCCGTGGTCGCATAGCTCTCCTGTCACGTCGGCGCGGGATGGCCGGTCACCTGCTATGACAGGCGGGAGCAGGAGAACGTGACCGATGGCTGAAACGACTCCGGATGAGCACTGGTTGGCCGAGCAGTTTGAGGAGCACCGGCCGCGACTGGGGGCAATCGCCTACCGGATGCTTGGTTCGCTGCCGCAGGCAGAGGACGCTGTTCAGGACGCTTGGGTGCGGCTGAGTCGCTCAGGCGTCCGACATGACGAGCGTCATCACCTTGTCGCCGACGTTCGCCCGCCCGGGCTCCGCGCCGAGATCGAGCCGGCGCTCCACGAGCGCCCTGAGGCCGAGGTGCGCCGCGAGCGTCGCCGGCAGCAGGAGGCCCGCGTCGGCCACCTGTCGCGCATCGTCGAACGCCACGCCGAGGCGGTCGAGGGTGTGGGAAGATCGCATCCTGCAGGTGCTCCTCTGCTCCGGGCTGATGGGTCGATCGCAACGCCATCATTCCCGTTCAGGGGGGCACCTGTTCTGCTGTACCGGATCGTGGATCAGGTCAAGGCTTCGGTGGATCCGGGCTTAGCTCCGATCCCGATCGACAGGGTGACTTCGGCGATCAGGCCGTCAAAGCGCACATCGACAACCTCGAGCGCGCACGCTCGATCTCGGCCGGCATCCAATCGAAGTTCCGAACGCATCGCGACCCCGGCGGGCAACCCGCGTTCGGCTTCCGGCGGTCGAGCGGCGCGCGTCCAATCCTCGAACCTGATCCCGACCACATCAGCCAAGCCGTCCACCTCTTCGAGCTCTATGGGTCGGGCCGCTTTAGCGACGACACGCTCGCGCTCGAGGCCGCCCGATTGGGCTTCGTTTCGCCTCGGACGGGCAGACCCCTGACGGCGGCAGGGATCGCGGAGCTTCTGCGCAATCCGATCTACAACGGCTACCTCTACCGCTTCCGGGGATTCTCGGACGAAGAGCGCGCTGAGGCGCCGTGGCGCACGCGCTCGGTCGGGGGACCGGCTGGCACCGAACAGGTGGTCGACCCGCCGGTGTCCGACAACCTGTGGGAGCGCGTCCAGGCGATCCGGGCCGAGCGTGCGACGGTCGGGTCCCGCTCAACGAGGGAGCGCGTCTACGTTCCCCGACTCTTCTGTCACAGCTGCGGTGCGGCGCTGTTCGGCCATGCTAGCGCGGGCCATCGGCGGATGACTCACCCACTGCCGCAATGCCAGGGCTGGACGGACGCTGCAGGCAGGCGGACCAGCTTCCGGGCCGAGATCTACGAATGGCAGATTTCCGCTCTCATGGCGACCGCGCGCCTGGACGACGTGACCAAGACCCGAATCCTTGCAGCCCTCGGCGGCGAAGAGCCACCGATCGACCAACGCCGCATCTCGCGGCTCGAGTCGGACCTCCGCGGGCTCGCCCTCGATAACGCCTTCGGCCGCGTCCCCGATGACGATTATCTCCGTCGGAAGGCGGAGCTCGGGCGGATGCTGGAGGAGGCGAGGCGGCCCGCCCAAGGAACGCCAGCCGTCGACCCGCGTCGCGCCCTCGGCTACTTGGAGGATCTTCGGTCAGCCTGGGACGTTGAATTGCCTCTGGCGCTCGAGCATGCGGCTGTCCGCGACGAGTACGAACGCCGGAGAGCCGAAGCGACGGCCGCCGCGTTCGAGCGGCTCGAGGCGCTGGGGCCGCTCATCGTGGAAGTCCAGCTCGCGCAGGACCCCGCCCGCGCAGTGCCGCTTGCGCTGAGCCTCCAGCCCGAACGGGCCGAACTCATCGGTGAGCGCGCCGACGTGCTGCGGCGGCTACTCGATGGCCGGCGATCGCGGCTGTCGTGGGCCGATACGGCGGAGGCGCGGAAGAAGCGGCGCCAGCGCCATGGCGGGGGGACATTAAGGTGCATTGGTCGGGGCGAGAGGAGTAGAACCGAGCCTTTACGGGTGAACGTGCGCATCGTGGCGCGGAGTGTCGTCCGAGGTCAGCGGCTGGCAGCGGTTGGGTGATCCATCCGGTCGATGGCCTGTGGGGGTACCTTCCCAAGGGTGTATCGGCAGTAGTTGTACTCGTCGATCGCCTTGAGCGCGTTGCGTCCCAGCGCTGCCTCTCCGCCGAAGCCGACCGCCTGCCCGTGGGTCGAGCGCATCAGCTGCCAGTAGTCGATGTCGTCCCGCTGGTACAGACCGTACGCCAGAGCGGCGATGGCTGCGTCCCACAGCGGGAAGAACCGAGGTGCTAGCAGGTGAAGCGCCTTGGTTGCACCCGTCTTGCCGAGAACATTCTCGAACGCGCGAAAGAGCTGCCGGGAAGATGCCTCGTCGGCCGCCTCCAGCGTATCGATCGAGCGGCCCCGACAGACGGCCAGCTGGGGTTCGTACTCGTGCAGCAACCTCTCGACCGCGTCGAAATGCGCGGCATCGAATGGGTGGCGCAAGCGGCGGTAGTAGCCCTCATTCCAGGTCTGGAGCAGCACTGCGAGCCCCTCCGCGCGCGAGAACGTCGCGCCAGGAACCTCGCCGAGCTCCATCACCATCGTGGCCAGGCGATAGAACAGGTCACGGGGTTCCGCCCGCTCGAAGGTCTCGCGCGCCCAGCTCAGATCGGTCAGTGTGAGGCGATCAGGACTCCGCGGTCGACGCTGGCCCATGTACCCCGTGCTCCTCGTACCCGTGAAACGCTGCCTGGAGGTGGGGCCGCCTACACCGTACCGGGGGGTGGCACCGAGAACCCAGTGCCGCAGGATCGGCAGAACACCACGCTGAGGGTGCAGTCATTCCTGCACGAGCCCCAATCGGAGCAGGTGTGGCATTCTGGGTTGTCGTGCTCGGTGCTCGCCGGCCGCATGCAGCGGCTGCAGTACCAGGTGCCATCGCTGCGCCTTCGACCGACTTCGTAGTCGGACCAAGCGAAGTAGAAAGGGTCACGCCGGCGATAGCCGCCCCACTCCGTCTCCAGCGTGTCGCCGTCTTGGCCGTGGAGGATGCCCGCCTCGTAGTCGGCCGTGATTCGCCGTACTTCGGCCCGGCGTTCCCGATGCGCCGCCAATGCGCGATTCAGGTCAGCTTCGTCGACCATCCACGTCCCCCCGGCCTTTGTCGCCAGAATGGACGTCTCGCCGATGAACACTGTCCCGCTGCGGTGGGCATCGCGGCGATACCACTCGTAGGCGTTCGCCGGCGCCCGCTCTTCGCTCTGCCACCTGGCTATCGCTTCGCGAAGGCTTATCTGACCCACGCTCCAGTCCCTCCGTGAATCACGCTCCGCGCCGTCACGCGCGTGTTGGCATCCGCCTCAACCCTGTCGGTAGGGATCGTGGAAGCCTGAGCACGGACGAAGACAACGATCACAGCTCAAGGGTGTACCAGGCCCCAGTTCGACGCCAAGAGCGGCTGACAGCTGAGACATGCTGAGCGTCATCGAGTAGATGCGGGCGTTGGGGTTTGCCGGTCGGTCGACCAGCGAAAGCCCGTCAATCGAGCCTCTTGTCACCACGTGGACGCATTCGACGTCGTACATGGTCCCCGTGACGTGCTTTCGGCAGGCCGAACGGAGGCATACGTTGCACAGACTCCCGACAAGCAACCTTGGCGCCCGGTACGTCCTCCCCGTGATGTGGGAGCACATGAACGGGCTCTGGCCGCAGATCGTGCATACGCTCTCGACGTTCGAGAACTCCGGACTGAATCCGATCCGCGTGTGGGCGAGCGCAACCGGGCAGTCCTGGACGTAGGTCCGGTGCTCGTCGCTCCAGGTCACCTGGCACCCAAAGGTAGATCTCACCCAGGCGCCGGCGACATCGAGGCGTTCATGGGCGATGTCCATCGCTGACGTATCTTCCAGCCAATCGACGGCGGAGCGGAGGGTAGCCAGAGCGGCGCGCGCCTTCGACTCCGACTCGATCGGCTTCGATGGGAGCAATCGCATCGCCTCGTGCATCTGGCGCGTCCCGAGGCGCAGCTTCTGTTCGCCCGTGTCAGTCCTCAAAGAGTCGCCTCAAGCTGTCGCGGACCATCTGGGCGTTCGAGTCGGGATCGCCAGTCGCCTCCAGGGCCACCCACTCAACCTTTGCCCCATCGGGAGCTGTGACGCGACCGGCATCGAGCCGAAGTCTCGCCCGCGGACCCCATTTGCCGAGCAGCGTCGACACGACAAATACAATCCCGTCGATCGTGCTCAAGGCGGTCCGGACGTCGCCGATTGAGATCAGGATAGCCGGGAGCATCTGGTCGAGGGCGCCCTTGTGCTCCCACGACCTCGCCGAAGCGGGATCCGTCGCGTAGGCGACCTTCACTCCGGCCTCACGGAGCAGCGCCACGAAGTCGGGCGTTACGCCCGGATAGTTGCCGTCGGCCCTCGGAAACACGACGACGTCGATGTCCGAGGCGGTTTCCAGGGCCTGGACGACCTGCTCCGCGCTGGGCCGGTGACCTAGGAGGGGACCCGACGTATCGGTGGCTGTCTCAGGCATGCCTTCTCACCCTCGTCCATTTCGCGACGAGTACGGTCTCGCTGGCGCCGGCTGTCCGCAAGCTCGTCGTCCCTGCGCCAGAAGGGTACGCTCCACGCGAGGCTCAGCGCGTGCGGACGGTCCCGGCCCCGCCGACCCTCCGAAACGAGGTCCTTTCGGCTCCCGGTGTGGGCCGGCTCAACTTGGGCAGGTCGGGACGGGAGAAGCATCGCCCGCAGGAGCCCAGTCTGCGAAACCCCCAGGAATCGTGTCTAGGCCGAGCAGTACGCTCTGGCCATCGCTGAAGTCGAAGCGTGCGCCGGTGACGGCAAAGCCCTTGGCATCGGCAGCAACCTGATCGCGTGCTACGTCGCCCCAGAATCGCGCGGTCACGTCCTGTTCCACCGCCACTAGAGTCACCGCTCCTGGGCCGAGGAAGACCGGAGGACTCGCGAAGTTGACCTCCTTGAGAACTTGGTCCCGCAGTTGATCGTGCGCGGGCTGGCCGGGTTCATAGCGGTCGATCCAGGCCACAAAATCGCTGGCCCGCTCAATGACGTACGTCTCGGTGCTGACCGAGAACTCGTCCGCTGACGGTATCGGGCTCCCGTGCGTGTCGATCAGCGAGTCGGAGTACGCGGGCAACGGAAGGCCCATGAACGACACGCCGACCGGCCCATTGTTGCTCACGTAGACAAGCGTCACCGAGGACGACTCCCAGTCCGCGTACCCCAGCTGCGCCACGACACAAGGGCGATCATCGAGCGGACCCGTGCCGTCGATGCGAAAGTCGACCGCGACAGATGGCCGGCTCAGCTGGGCTGACGCTGCAAACCGAATGGCCTCATCCGCCCTTGCCAAGGAGAGCAGGGATACGAGGACGCCAGCGACGGCCGCGATGGCCGCAACCCACGCGGCCGCGGCTTCAGGACTCGCGCGGCGTAGGCCGCCCCAAGGTGACCTCACATCTGGTCCCCTCCGATTGTGCCTCCGCCCGGCGGTGCCGTCCGATGTGTTGCGCGGCACTGGTCTAGCCTAGCGAAACGTGGCAACAGGAGCGACGATAGCAGCCCGCGGTCAATGCTCAGAGGTGTGCTTCGGGAACCGCAAGGACTGTCTTTCGGGACGGCTAGACTCAAGGGAGCCATGACCGACCTCTGGGCCGCTTGATTGCCGTCTCCACTCGCCTGGGACGCAGTCGCTGTCTTGCTGCGCCCGCATCCAGCCACTTGTCGTGCCTGACATGGACGATGGTCGCGACGCAACCCTCGGGTTCGATCTGCAGCGCCTGATCATCTCGCTTGCTGAGGACAACTTCCCGGATCTCGCCGACTCGTCCCTTTTCGCGACCGGTTTCGAATCGATGTCCTCCGTAGTGCCGACCGTCTGGTTCTTCGGCTCTCAGCGCTCCGCGGCTCCGGTGTCCCGGTCGTGGGGACCTTCGACGACGATGGAGAGCGGCGTGCGCTGGCCGAGGCGATCCTCAGCGGAGCTGAACCGGCATCCCGCATCACCGGGGATCCGGACTGGTACGGCCCGCTCGTCTTCAGCTACTTCGGGGAGCAGGTCGATGGCCAGCTGTCCTGGACCCCGCTAGCCCAATCGTTGATCGCCTGGCTGAACGTCGCGGCGATTCCGCGAGTGCTGCAGCTGAACGTCGCCAGGGTCCAACGTGCGATCCCGACACCGCCCTCGTTCGACGCCGTACGCCTGCTTCGCGCGACATTCATCATCGATGATGGGGCTCGGCAGGGAACCGGCTTTGCGCGCGAGGCAGTCGGACTTGTCACCTGCGCACATTGTCCTTGAGCCCGGCTCCTACGCATATCGATCCGACACACCCTGGCGGCCTCTGCCAGTGAAGATTCGTCGCACGAATCGGGATCTCGACGTCGCGGTGGTCGAGGTGGACGGTCTCGAGCTGGAGGCTCTCCCCCGTGGAAGCGCCGACGGACTGCAGATCAACTCGCATGTCGCAGTTATCGGTTTCCCCAATTACCGTCCAGGCGACAGCGGGGTACTCGTGCCCGGGTTGGTGGTGGGTTTCCGCCCTCAGATCGG
>JAKAMV010000332.1 GCA_021812735.1 Chloroflexota bacterium
CGATCTGATGGTCGCGGACCGGTGCTCGGGCTCGGTTCCCGCCCGGATGGGCTCGCGCAGGGCGGGGGGCACGTAGGGCTCGAGGTCCGGCAGGAGCGCCGGGAGCGCCGGGTCGGCGCCGGCGCCGCCCGGCCCGCGGGGCGCCGACCTGAGCAGCCAGCCGGGACCCTTCGCCTTCCCGAGGAGCCTGCTCGGCAGGTGCGACGCGGTTGCCGGGCTCAGCAGGATCTCGCCCGCGGCCGCCGCGGACTCCATCCCGACGGTCTCGGTCGCCGCGGGGCCGGTCACGATGAGCTCGCGGTGCGAGCCGCCGACGAGGAAGAACTGGAAGCGCCCGCTGCTGACCCCGATCGACATCCGCAGCGTCACCGCGCCGGCCGTCGTGGACACGGCGCCGGTCGAGCGCAGCGTCGCGCGCATGCCGTGGGCCGAACGAACCGCCCGGGCGGGATGGCCCTCGCCTTCGAACCACAGCAGCAGCGCGTCCCCGCCGAACTTGAGCAGCCCTGCGCCCTCGGCATAGGCGACCGCGAGCAGCCGGGCGAAGACCGCGCCCAGGACGCCGGTGACCTCCTCGGCGCCGATCCGGCCGTGGCGGGCGAGGCGCTCGGACATCCTGGTGAAGCCCGAGATGTCCACGAAGACGAGCGACCCGTCCTCCTCGCGGACGGCGGAGCCGGGCGCCTCGGCGGCCCAGGCGACCACCAGCCGCGGCAGGTAGGGCACGAACCGGAGCCTGTCCGGCGCGGCGGGGCTCACCCGGTCGCCTGCTGCTCGTCCACGCGCGGATCATAGCCACCGGGGAGGGCCACCCGTTCGAGCGGCCCCCCGCCCGACGACGCCCGGCGCGGGGTGACCCGTCCTGCGAAGCGGCACGCCGCGTGCACGTGCCCCACCGGCCACGTATGCTCCCAGCGCATTCCCGCGCATGGTGGCTGGCTGCCCGGCGGCAGCCGTTGGAGGATCGGCATGGCAAGCGCCCCGCCTGCCCGCCCCGGGCCGTATGCCGTCCTGCGCCGACGGCCGTTCGCGCTGATGTGGATCGCGCAGCTGGTGTCGACGACGGGCAGCGCCCTCACGTCGATCGCAGCCTCGATCCTCGTGTACCGCCTCACCGATTCGGCTCTGGCCGTCGGCCTGATGCTGATGGTCACCGCCGTGCCCAGCCTGGTGGTCGGGCTCGTCGCCGGCGTCTTCGTGGACCGCGTCGACCGCCGCCGGATTCTGATCGCGTCGGACCTCATCCGCGGCGTGCTGGTGTTCCTCATCCCGGTGCTCGCGTCGAGCCAGATCGCGTGGCTGTACGTGCTCGTGCTCGCGTCGAGCGCGGTGAGCACCTTCTTCGACCCTGCCTTCGAGAGCGTGCTCCCCGACCTCGCCCCCGACGAGGAGCTGGCCGCGGCCAACGCGCTGATGTCGATCAGCGGGTTCGGCGCGACGGCGATCGGGTTCGCCGCCGCCGGGTTCTTCGCGAGCGCGGTGTCGGTGGACCTCGCGTTCTGGATTGACGCGGCGACCTTCGTCTTCTCGGCGTCCTGCGTGCTGATCGTGCGGCTGCCGGCACAGCCCGTGCCCGAGGCGGCGACGAGCGTCGAGTCAGTGGTCAGGAACCTGGGTGTCGGGATCCGCTACGTCGCCCGCACGCCCATCCTCCGCTCGATGCTGCTCGTCTCGGTGCTGGTCTACCTCTCGTTCGGGCTGTGGAACGCGCTGCTGCTCCCGTTCGCCCTCCGCGCGCTCCACGCCACCGAGTTCGAGTACAGCCTCCAGGAGGCGCTGACCTCGATCGGTTTCGTCGTCGGCAGCCTCCTCATGGCGAATTGGGCGGACCGCCTGCGCGAGGGCCAGTGGCTGAGCCTCAGCTTCCTCGCGATGGGCGCGGTAGGGATCGTGTACGCCGGCTCGTCGCTCGTCCCGGTCGCGATCCTGCTCGTGATGGCCTCGGGCTTCGCCAATGCGCCGTCCTCGATCGGGCGGCGGCTGATCATCCAGCGCCACACGCCGTGCGACCTGCGTGGTCGCGTCAACAGCTCGTTCTTCGTGGCGCGCGACATGGTGTTCCTGGTCGGCATGGCCGCCGCGGGCCTCGCCGACGTCATCGACGTGCGCTACCTCGTGATGGCGAGCGCGGTGCTGCTGCTCGCGGGGGGCCTGTTCGCCCTCGTCCTGCCCGGGCTGGGCCAGCCGGCCGCCGAGTGGCGGCGGTCGGTCGCGCTGTTCCGGTCGCCGAAGCTCGCCGGCGGCCTGTCCGCCGGCCGGATCCCGACCACGGACGACCTCGACCGGCTGTTCGGCCACCTGCCGGTCCTCAACGGCCTCTCTGAGCGCGACCGCGACGCACTGCTCAGCCGCTCCCTCGTGCGCGAGGCGGAGCCGGGCGTCCGGATCGTCACCCAGGGCGAGACGGGGACGGCGGCCTACTTCATCCTCGACGGCGGGGTGCTGGTGGGGCATCCGCGCGAGGACGGCTCGTACCGCGACCTCGCCACGCTCGTCGCGGGCGACTACTTCGGGGAGGTCGCGGCCCTGACGGGGAGCCCGAGGACCGCCGACGTCGCGACGACCGAGCGGACCACGGTGCTCGAGTTGCCGGCCGAGGTGCTGCGCAGCTTCATGGCCAACGAGGTCGTCAACCGCCTGATCCTGGCCACGATGAGCCAGCGCCTCTCGGAGCGCTATGCCGCCGACCTGCCCCGGCTGGCGGGCCTCGACCAGGACGATTTGCTCGACCTGCGCACGCCTCGGCCCGAGGCGCGCACGCCGATCCTCGAGGGCGGGGCCGCGTGAGGCGCCGGGCGCGGCGACTCGAGACGCTGGCCTGTGCGATCAGCGAGGGCGACGACTTCTTCACGCGGGCGCTCGACGTCCGCGAGTGCGACCCGTCGGGCTCGATCGCCATCGGCGATCTCCTCGTGTCATTCGTGCCGACCCGACATTTCGTGCCCGCGTCGGGCGTGTCCGTGGCCGGCACGGGCGGGTCGCCGAGGATCGTGGTCTCGAGCGACACGCGTCCGAACCCGGAGGTTGTCGAGGCGGCGCGCGGCGCTGACCTGCTCGTCGTCGAGGCGACGCTCGCGCGCGTCGAGGATGACGCGGATCCGCGAGGCCATCTCGCCGCCGGGGAGGCGCTGGCGATCGGCCGGGAGGCGGGCGTGGGCCGCGTGCTCCCCATCCACCTGCCGACCGCACGCCGCGCCGCGCTCCGCGCCGCGTACCGCAATGCTCGGCCGCCCGTCACCGTCGCCCAGCCGGGGCTCCGGCTGCTCGTGCCGCGCCGCCTGCCGTCGGACCCCGAGCACGTGCCGGCGATTGGCAGGGCGTCAGAGGCCGGCTCCCCCGGCGACCACCTCCCAGTCCCGCTCTGACGGCCGTGATCGAGGGCCCCGTCGAGCCCGGGGACAGCCGCCGCGCGTCGGGACCGGCCGACCGGGCTGTGCCGCTCGCGGTCGACGAGCGGCTTCGCGAGGCCGCCAGCCTGCTGTTCGGGGACGATCCGGTGGCAGCGGCGATCTCGCGGATCGCGACCATCGCGCAGGTGCCCGCCGGTGGCGCGGTGTTCCGGCAGGGCAGCCCTGGCGACTCGGCGCACCTCGTGCTGACCGGGCGGCTACGGGTCGTGCGCCATGAGGACGGGCGCGACGAGGACCTCGCGGACGTCGTCCGCGGCGAGATCGTCGGGGAGCTCGGGCTGCTCACCGGCGAGGAGCGCTCTGCGACGGTCTATGCCGTCCGCGACAGCGTCATCGCGCGCATCGGCGCGGACGACTTCGAGGTCCTGCTGCGCGAGCAGCCCGGGGCGGCGCTGCCGATCATGCGGTTCCTGGCCAATCGGCTGCGGCGGTTCACGGTCGAGCGCGGGGCGGGGTCGGACGGCGTGGCGACGATCGCCGTCTTCCCGCTCGGGCCCGTCGACGCCGTGGCCTTCGCGCGCCAGCTGGCCGAGGCGATCGGGAGCCACACGCCCGTCGAGATGCTCCTGCCCGGCCATCCCGACGCGACCGACCTGTCGGCGGCCTTCGAACGCGCCGAGACGGCCGGGCGCGTCCTCGTCTGCCCGGGCGAGCCGGGGTGGACAACGTGGAACGCGGCGCTGCTCGGGCACGCACACGAAGTGCTGCTGCTGGCGGACAGCGCCGCCGACCCGGCGCCCGGTCCCGTCGACGCGGCGGTCCTCGCGCCCCGCGAGTGGCGAGGGCCGCGCGTCACGCTCGTGCTGCGCCACGCCGCCGGCCGCAGCCCTTCCGGCACCCAGCGCTGGCTCGCGCCGCGGGCCGGCGTCGAGCACCTCCACGTCCGGGCGGGAGACGGGGCGGATGCCGCGCGCGTGGGGCGGTGGGTGACGGGCCGGACGATTGGCCTCGTGCTCGGGGGCGGAGGAGCGCGCGGGTGGGCGCACCTCGGGGCGCTGCGGGCGATCGAGGAGCTGGGGATCCCGATCGACCTCGTGGGCGGCACGTCCCAGGGCGCGCTGGTCGGGGCGTCCGTGGCCGACCGGCGGACCGCCGCCACCATCCGCGACGAGGCCATGCCGCTGGTCACGCACCTGCGCGACTACACCGTCCCGCTCGTCTCGCTCCTGCGCGGGCGGCTGATCGGCCGGACGCTCGAGCACCTCGTGCGGCCCGGCATCTCGATCGAGGACCTCTGGCTCCCCTACTTCGCGGTCACCACCAACCTCTCGCGTGCGGAGCGGATGGTCCAGACGCGCGGCGACGTCGTCGAGGCCGTGCGGGCGAGCATCTCGCTGCCGGTGCTCCTGCCGCCGGTGGTGCGGGAGGGGGAGCTGCTCATCGACGGGGGCCTCCTCGACAACGTGCCGGTGGGCGAGATGCGCCGGCGCGTGGGCACCGGCGCGATCATCGCGATCGACGTCTCGTCGCAGTCGGCCGCCGGGCCATACGACACCCTCGAGCCGGACGTGTCCGGCTTCCGTCTGCTCCTCGACCGCGTCCTCCCCTCGCGCCGGCGGCGCCGCGTGCCGTCCATCGGCGAGGTGGCGATGATGACGGTCATGGCGGGCAGCCGGCACCTGCGCAACCGCTCGGCCGACGACCCGCGGACGCTGCGGCTGCAGCCGCAGCTCGGCGACTGGGGCCTCATGGGGTTCCAGCACCTCGACCAGATCGCGGAGATCGGCTACCGCGAGATGCGGGGACCCCTGGCCGCATGGTGGGCGGCCGCGGCAGTCGGGACCGCGACCACGTCGTCGGGCGAGGCCCGCTAGCGGGCGCCGGTCACCCACCGGGCGGCGCGGCGGCCCGGAACCGCGAGGGCCCGCCAGGCCGTGGGCGAACGGGCGGACCTGACCCTCGTCCAGTGGCGGGCGCTGGCCGTCGTCGCCCAGGGCCGTGGCGAACCGATCCGGGTGGGCGAGGTGGCGGGCGCCTGGGCATGTCGCTGCCCTCGGCGAGCCGGCTCGCGCGCCGCCTCGAGCGGCACGGCTGGTGACCTCGGAGCGCGACGAGCACGACCGCGTGGGTGACCCGCCTGCGGGCCACCCACGCGGGACTCGAGCTGCGCGACGCCGTCGTCCGGCACCGGCGCGAGGCGGTGGCGAGGCTGCTCCGCGACCGCCAGGTGCCGAGGGACCTCAGCGGGGGGCTCGCAGCGATCGCCGCGGCGTTCGACGGCCTTGACTGACGCCCTCGCCCTCCGCGAGGAGCCACGCCGCTCGCCTCGACGGCGACGTGTCGGCGGCGAAGCGGCACCCAGATCGAGTTGACCACGAGGGTCGCTGCGAGGTCAGCGGATGACCTGTCAGGGCAGCCGGCCGAGGACCGTCATCGCCTCGGACTTCATCGCATCGGCCGAGGGCGCGCTCCCGCCGATGACGAGATCGCTGAAGCCGAAGAACACGGTCCCGCGCAGGACGAAGATCGCCCGGCCGGCGATGCCGATGCTGTTGGGCTTGATCTCCAGGAGGACTGCATCGCTGTCGCTGGTGAAGCCGGGCATCTTCGTGATCGCCAGGCCCTGGTTCAGTCTCGCGGCGTTGGCCTGCTGCTCAGCCTCCATCGCCGCCTCCTCCTTCTTCGCCGTGGCCACGTCGGGCGACACGGCCACGATGACATCGAGCACATTCTTGGTCTGGTAGCCGTAGATGCACAGCTTGCCGTTGCCGCTGAGCTGCTGCTCCTTGCCCGTGCCGAAGCTGGTCGCGGCGAGCTGGCTGGCCTCCTGGCTCGGGAGGAGCTGGCAGGGGTCCAGGGAGGTCGGGACGGCGGTCGGACCGCTGGTGAGCGAAGTCGAGGCGCCGGCGGAACCGGTCGGTGCGGCGCTCGTCGAGCCCGTCGGGGATGCCATCACCGAGGGTGCTGCCGAGGCTCCGCTCACGACCGCCACGGAGGCGGCGGCCGAACCGCTCGTCACCGGGGCCGCCGAGGGTGGCTGGTTCGTGGCCGCGGTCGAGCCGGAGCAGGCGGCGAGCCCTAGAGCAGCGACGGCGACAAGGGCCGAAACCGAGCGGCGTGACGACGACCGAAGCGGGGTGGACATGGCAAGGCCTCCTCGAGCCACTGGGTCAGGGGTTGTGATCGGCCGATCCGGCTGCGCGCGACGGGAGCGCAATCGCCGTCGCGATCCGGTCGACGGGCAGGTCGGCACGGGCGTTGAGCTCGCGGACAAGCGCCTCGTCGCCGGCGGCGATCAGGGAGAACACCACGCGGTCGACGGGCATGAGGATCGAGCCCAGATGCTCGACCCGCGTCCCCTCGGCAGTCATCTCGCGGGCCACGGCTTCGAGCCTCGGCAGGGCCGCGCGAACGAGCGCGAGGTCCACCTCGGGCCAGTACCGCTCCACGAGGAACGTCGCCAGGTCATCGGGATCGGGACGCTGATCCATGCCGGCGACGCTAGTCAGCGGACCGCCCGGCAGCAAGAGGCGATCGCCCCGATCAGAGTCCGCTGGCCGATGCAGCCCACCCTCGCTGCGCGAAGGGTCCGCTCGGTAGGGGCGTCGCCACGATGGCGACCGCCTCGTCAGCGGCCGCGGGGGCCGTCCCCTGCGCGTCCGGCGGCCATCACCGCCCCCAGCTCCGCCCGCGAGTGGATCCCCAGCTTCTCGTAGACGCGGCCGAGGACGTTCCCGACGGTCTTCGGGGCGAGGAAGGAGCGCTCGGCGATCCGGCGATTGCTCAGCCCGCTGGCGGCCAGCTCGGCGACGAGGGACTCCGTCTCGGTGAGCTGCGCCGCTGCCCGGGGACGCCGCCCCACCCGCGCCAGCTCGCCGCGGGCGCGCTCCGCCCAGACCGGAGCGCCGAGTGCCTCGAAGACCGAGATGGCCTCGCGCAGCGTCTCGTCCGCGAGGCGCTTCTCGAGCCGACGGCGGTGGATCCGGCCCTTGGCGAGGAGCGTCCGCGCACGCTCGAACGGGATCGGCAGGGACGCATGCTCGACCAGCGCCCGATCCAGGCCTGCGGCCGCCGCGTCGAGGTCGCCCCGCGCAGCGGCCAGGAGCGCGGCCGAACGCGCTCCGACGGCCATCACCCACGGCGTCGGCGCCACCCGGGCCGCCTCGTCCAGCCGCTCGACGACCGCAGCCGCACACGCCAGGTCTCCCAGCGCGAGCGCGGCCTCGACCTGGTCGCCGGCCACCTTGAGACGCCCTGGGTGCCGCGTCCCCGCGGCATCGGCAGCGGCCGCGGCGCGGGTCAGGTGGTCATCGGCTTCGGCCCAGGCCTCGCACGAGAGGGCGACGAACCCAAGGATCTGGTGGTGGAACGCCTCGACGAGGAGATCGCCCCGCTCCGCGGCGCGCCGGAGGCCCTCGCCTGCCCATCGCCTGGCGTCCTCGAGCCGGCCGTCATGGGCGGCGACGAGTGCGAGCCCGCGGAGGCCCCACGCCGGGTGGACGTCCGCGCCCTCGCGTTCGTAGGAGGTCATGGCGGCCTCGGCGAGGCGCCGCGCCTCGGGCCAGTCGCCGCGCAGCACCAGCAGCCCCGAGAGCATGACGAGGTTGAACGGGTCGTCGCCGGACGGGCCCGACTTGGCGCGGATGAGCTCCTGGGTCATCTCGATCGCACGGTCGAGGTCATCCGTGAGGCGCGCGATCCCGAACGAGCTGCCGTCGGCTCCCTCGTGCTCCCAGCTGCGGCCATTGGGGGTGATCAGGCGCCGCCCCCGCTCGACGTCGCCCGCCCGGGTGGGCCGGACCAAGCCGATCTCACCGACGGCGCGCAGCAACAGCGCGTTGGCGACGAGATCCGGGTCCACGGAGCCCGGAACGCCCTCGAGCAGTCGCACGGCCTCGTCAGCCATCGCCACACCGGCTGCGAGGTCGAGCTGCATCGTGACGAAGGCGACGCGCGCGAGCACAAGCGCGCGCCGGGTCGGGTCCTCGTCGACGGCTTGGAGCGCCTGCCGCCCGAGCTCGACCGCCTCCGGCACCCGCCCGTGGTAGTAGCGGATGAGCGCCCGGAGGCTGAGCGCCTCGGCGCGAAGCGGGTCTCGGTCCGGCTCGCGTGTCGGGTCCGCTTCGAGACCCGGCGACGGATGCGCGTCGCTGCGTCCGGCGTCTCGCGGATCCATCGCAAGCTCCTCCCGGGGCGGCTCGCCGAGCGCCGCCTCGAGGATCGCGTCGGCCTGGACGATCTCCGAGAGGTCGATGAACAGGCACGCCGCCGCGGCGACGGATCGGCGCAACCTCGCCCCGAACAGCTCCCCAGGCGTCAGCCGAGCGGCATCCCGGTAGAGCCCGGAAGCGTCGAGCGCAGCGCCCCGGTATCGGGCGGCCTGGGCCGCCCGCTCGAGGGCGAGCGCGACCGCTTCGTCCGGGGCCTCGGCGGCCAGCCCGAGATGGCGGGCCCGAGCGTCGGCCGATCTCGTCACCGCGGCGAGCGCAGCGTGCGCGGCACGTGTCTCGCCCGGTCCCGCGAGGGTGACGACGGCGTGGGCGAGCAGTGGGTGCGTGAACCGGACGCCATCGCCGCGGACGGTGACGATCTCCCCGGCCACCGCGGGCGCCAGCGCATCCTCGTCAGCGCCAGCGGCGCGGAGAGTCTCGATCATCGGCTCGGCCGCAGCCGCCGCGAGGAGCAGCGCCCGCCGGGTTGGCGCCGGCAGCCCCGCGATACGTCGTGCCATCAGCGGCCCCAGCGTCTCGGGGATTGGCAGGTCCTGCCCGGGAAGCACCGACCAGCCGGCCGGGCCGAGCGCCCGCGCGATCTCGATCGCGAAGAACGGGTTGCCGCCCGACGCCGCCTCGATCCGGACCAGCACCAGACGCGGGAACGACCGCGCGATCCTCGCCTCCAGCAGCCGATGCAGGGGCCCCAGCGGGAGCGGGCCGACC
>JAKAMV010000333.1 GCA_021812735.1 Chloroflexota bacterium
GGACGGTCCTCGTCGCTCGCCGGGCGGCTCGGGCCGCCGAGCTCGAGCGGGGCCGCGGCGACCCCGAACGCCTGCCGGGGGTCGCCTTTCCCGCCCGCCTGACGATCACCGCCGATCCGGGCGCGGTGGCCTCGGCCGACCTCGTCGTGGTGGCGATCCCCTCGGCCTTTCTGCGCGAGGGGCTCGCCGGGGTAGCGCCCTTCGTGGCGCCCGGGGCGGTCGTCCTCTCGGTGGTCAAGGGGATCGAGCGCGGGACGCTGCTCCGGATGAGCGAGGTGATCGCCGCGGTGGGCGCCATCCCGAGCGCGCACGTCGCGGCGCTGTCCGGCCCGAACCTGGCCCCGGAGATCGCCCGCGGGCTGCCCGCGTCCGCCGTGGTGGCTGCCGTCGACGCCGGGCTGGCAGGCCAGGTGCGGGAGCGCGTCGGGACGCGCTTCTTCCGCCTCTACACGAACGAGGACATCGTGGGGGTGGAGCTCGCCGGCGCACTCAAGAACGTGATCGCGATCGCGGCCGGTGCGGCCGATGCCATCGGGTTCGGCGACAACGGCAAGGCCGCGCTCATCACCCGCGGTCTCGCGGAGATCACGCGCCTCGGCGTCGCGGCCGGCGGCAGCCCGCTGACGTTCTCCGGCCTGGCCGGCCTGGGGGACCTCGTCGCGACCTGTCAGTCCCGCCTGTCGCGGAACCATCGCCTGGGCGAGGAGCTCGCGCGGGGGCACCGGCCGGCCGTGGTGGGCTCGGCCGTCGGCGGGGTCGCCGAGGGGGCCTTCACGGTCGAGGCGGCGATCGCCCTCGCCGACAGCCTCGACATCGACGTCCCCATCGCCCGCGAGGTCCACCGCGCCCTCTTCGAGGGGAAGCCCGTGCGGCGCTGCCTGGCGGACCTGTTGGCGCGGGAGTCGCGCGACGAGCTCGCCGACGGCGGCGCGTGGCGCAGGGCGCTGGCGGCCGACGGGATGGACGCGAGCCGGGGCGGCGTCTCCTGATAGAATCCCGGCTGTCGGGGCGTGGCGCAGCCTGGTAGCGCACTTGAATGGGGTTCAAGAGGTCGAGCGTTCGAATCGCTCCGCCCCGACCATTCGTTGAACACGGACGCGGGCCTGCGGGCCGCCCGGGCTGGCCGCCACCCGCCGGATGTGACCCAAGTTTTGACCCAAGTTCTCATCGCGCCCGCCTTCGGAGGGCCGCATCGGTGATGTCCGCAGCCCGGCGGGTGATCTTCGGGGTCAGGTGGCTGTAGACGTCCGCGGTCGTGCTGTAATCCGCGTGCCCGAGGATCTTGGAGACGTTCGCCAGCTCCTCGCCCTCGGCGAGAAGGGTGGTCGCGAAGCTGTGGCGCAGGCTGTGGAACGTCACCTTCGGAAGGCCGGCGGCGGCGAGGACGCCCTGGAGGGAACGGTAGGCCGTCCAGCCCTGGATCGGCCGCCCGCCCCGCCCGGTGAAGATCCAGCGATCCTCGGTCCATTCCGCGCCGGCCGCCATGTTCGCTTCGATCGCCCGGGCACGGTGCGTTCGGAGCGATGCCACGGCGAGCGCCGGCAGGTGGATCGTCCGTCGGCTGCGGGCCTTGGGCGGGATCCGCCGCTCGGTCCCGCGCTCGAGCTGAGCCCGGATGGCGACGGTGCCTGCGCCGAGGTCGAGATCGCTGTACCAGAGGCCGCAGACCTCCGACTCGCGCATCCCGGTCGCGAGCGTCACGAGGATGAGGCACTCGTGCGGCGACTCGGCGAGCGCGTCGAGCAGACGGGCCGTATCGATCACGGTCAGGATGCGGATCTCCGTGTCGCCCGCCGGCGGAGGATCGATGAGGTCGCACACGTTGCGGCCGATGCGGCCCGCCTTCACCGCTCGCCCGAGGGCGATCCGCAGGACCGCGTAGACGTAGCGGATCGTCGTCGGGCCGAGCTTGCCGGCCGCCCGGTGGGCATCGAGCATCCGGGCCACGTGGGCCGGCGAGAGCCGCGCCAGGCGCTGATCGCCGATCGCGGGGCGGATGTAGAGCCGGGCGACGTCGGCGTACGAGCCGCGAGTCGAACGGGCGAGGTTCGCGCAGTGGACGCGGAGCCACTCGTCGAGCCACTCGTCGACGGTCATCCGGCCATCGGGCGGGCGGATGCCGGCCTCGAGGTCCCCGGTGCGACTCGCGAGTGCCTTCTCGACGGCCTCGCGGGTCGGGCCGTAAACGCTGTGGTGCCCCAGCCCGGCGACGAACACGCGGCCCTCCCAGCGGCCATCGGCCCGGAGCCGGAAGTTGCCGGTGCGGTTCGCGCGGCGGGGCGCCATGGGGTCCATCATCCCACCCGCCGCGCCGGCTGCGTGTTGCGGGCGATCCACTCCTCGAGGGCATGGCGCGGGATCCGGACGACCCGGCCCACGCGGACGACCGGCAGGCGGCCGTCCTGGCACCAGAGGTAGACCGTCCGCTCGGGGATCCCGAGCAGTTCGGCCGCCTGGGCCACGCGCAGGAGGAGCGGCTCGCTCATCCCAGCCCCGTCGCCCGTGCGCTGGCCGAGCCGAGCTCGCTGGACCACCACGCGGGAGGGGCGTTGGTGGCGACGCTCGTGTAGGGCCACGAGCCCGAGCCGTGCTTCACGAGGCTCGTGCCGTTGGAGAGCGGCGGGTACGGGTCGACGGGCACCGACCCGCCCTCCGCGTAGCGCGCCATCGGGAACTCCCGCCGGCCGTGCGAGACGATCCAGGCGACCGTGGCCGCGGCCATGAGGGCGGAGGCGAGGACAGCGGCGAGGGCGAGGGCCTTCACGGCTCGTCTGCCCAATGCGGCCCGACGTGCCCGGCCCGGTTCGTGCAGTACGTCTTCCATCCATCCTCCTCGCGGGCCACCATGCAGGCGAGCGTCCGGCCCCACGCCTTCTTGCCGCGGTGGATGCAGCCGCCGCGAGGGCCGGGAGCGTCAAGGTGGCGGTCGCAGTAGTACCGGCCGCAGCCCGGCTCATCATCGAAGGGACCGTGGGGGGCGTCCCCACAGATGCAGCCGAGCCCCCGGTCGATCTCCGCGTTGCATCCTCGCCGGTCGCAGGTTGCCTCGACCATGTACCCAGCCGGCCGGCCGTCATCGAGGAAGTAGAAGCCGTAGCCCATCACTCCCCCTCCGGCAGCAGCCGGTCCACGAGGGCGCGGGCGAGTCGGTCCGCGCCCATGGTCCGCCACAGCCGGTCCGTGTCGGCCACTGAGTCGATGTCCAACAAGCCTTCCGCCACCGCTTCCCCCAGCGCCTCGCGGAAGGCCGGGTCGGAGAGGATGGCGTCGGCGCCCTCCTCGCTCCACTTCAGGACTTCCATCGCATCCGGCCCCGACTCGACATACGGGATGACGAGGTTCACCAGCGCCACCGCGAGGGCGTCATGCAGGCTCACGTCGTCACCTCCAGCCGGGCGAGGGCGGCGTCGAGGTCGATCTGCGCGCCGATGGCGCCAGTCCCGAAAGGACGCAGACGAACCTCCCGCGCCGCCTCGGCCACCGCCCGCAGCGCGTCCAGTTCGTCCAGCAGGGCGAGGATGCGGTCGTAGTCGGCAGCCTCGTCGGCGAACTCGTGCGGCGGGTCATCCCATGCGGGCGCGAGGGTATCGTCGGACAGGTCCCACTCGCGGGCTGCTTGTGCGAGGGCGCGCAGGCGGTCGGTGTCAGTCACGGCCTCGCTCCCCGGTTCCACGGGGCGCTCGGGTGCAGTTCCTCGGCGTCCTGCTCATCCCCTCCTTCGACGACAGCGAGGACGGCGCTGAGGCGCAGGTGCCAGTCCTCGTGGTCACCGGCATCCGTGTAGCAGCGTTCCTTGTCCATCTCCCGCACCTCCGCCGCGATGCTGGCGCGCTCCCGCTCACGGCCTCGTCGGAACGCATCGGCGCGCGCCACGTCCAGCCGCCCCACCTCCGCCCGGGCGGCGTCGACCAAGACGCGCATCTTCTCGATGTCACAGGGCCAGTAGCCCCCCGAGCACTCCGAGCAGTACGGCCCCTCCTCCCCGGACTCGATGCGGACGTGTCGTTCGCGGATGGCGGCCTCTTCGGGGGTCATGTCGTCACGTCCGGGCAGTCGGTGATGCTCGCCAGCGCGCCGGAGGTCAGCGGCTGGACGTTACCGCGGACGGTCAGCCCGTCGATGTGGGCGAGGCGGATGAGGGGGCCGTCGGCCGGGTCCGTCGCGACGTTGTCCTCGATGGTGATGTCGCGGAACCGCCACGGGATCCCGTCCGGACCGACGCCGGTGACGGCCACGATCCCCTTCATGGTCCCGGTGATCCGGTTCCGGCTGATCTCGATGTCCCTGATCCCTGCCCCTCCGCCGTTGGCCGCGAAGAAGTAGTCCTCGGCGCCGTAGGGCAGATGGAAGTCGCGGGATGCGCCCTGGTAGAGCGACGTGTTGTCCACGAACCGCACGCCGTCGGCGCCGCCGGCGGCCTCGTACGGCTCGATGTCGAAGACCATGCCGCCGTTGTGGTCGTACGTGTTGTACTCGATCAGGACATTGCGCCCCGACAGGATGGCGATCCCGCAGCGCCCCGTGTAGATGACATCGCTGTCGTGCATCCAGACCCCATCGGTCCAGAAATCGGTGTTGGCCCCGTCGCCCCACGTGTCGCGGACGGAGCACCCGGCGATCTCGATGCACGTCCCGAGGACGATGCGGAAGCCGTGGGCGCCCTCCTTACCCCTCGTGTAGATGCCCGGGGTCGGGCAGCCGCCGACGAGGTGGAGATTGTAGATGGCGAGGTCCCAGGCGCCGAACGCCTGCACGAGCGACTGTGCCTCCAGCCAGCCCGGGTTGCCCATCCGCAGGATCGAGTCGTTGCCCGCGATGATCGTGTGCTGGCGGTGGTTGAGGTCGAGCGCCGAGCCGAGGCGGTAGATGCCCCCGGTCGGGAACTCGATCACGCTGCCGTTGGGCACCGTCCTGATCCAGGCGTTGAGCGCGTCCGTCACGTCCGTCTGCCCGGTCGGGTCGATGGACGAGGGGACTCGCACCGTCTGCGTCGTGACCGGCGCCGGGAACGGCCGGGTGGCCGGAGGCGGCGGCGGAGGCGGAGGCGGCTCGGGGACCGGCTCCAGCGCCGTCACCCGCGCCTCCAGCGCGGTCAGGCGGTCGGCGAGGGTCGGGTCGACCGGACCAGCCGGACCCTGCGACCCGGTAGCGCCAGCCGGGCCGGTCGGCCCTGGGGCACCCGTGTATCCCCTCGGTCCAGCGGGGCCTGCCGGGCCGGGGATGCCCTGCGGGCCAGCCGGGCCTGCCGGGCAGGTGTGGCCCCCGGCGGAGGTCGTCTGCCGCCCGAAGAGGGAGTGAGTGTGGGCGGGGATCGTGGTCATGTCGTCAGTCCTCTCGCTAGTACCACCGGTGGACCCTCCAGAACGACCAGGCGCCGCACGCCGAGCCGTAGCGGCCGCTGATGTAGCGGAGGCCCCAGCGGACCTGCGTCATCGGGTTCGTCCGCCAGTCCGCCCCGGCGCTCGCCATGCGGCTTCCGGGGTACGCCTGCGGGATCCCGAAGCTCGCCTCCGGCCTCCCGGCCGCGACGCGCCACCCGCTCTCGTGGTGCCAGAGGGCGTCGAGACAGAGCCACTGCCGCGTCCCGAGCCGGCGCCACGCCCAGTCCCTGGCGGCCTGTGTCGCCGGGGTGCGCAGGTACGTGCGGCCGAACCCGCTCGGGGCATGGACCGTCCGGGGCGTCGCCTTCGGGGCCGGCGAGGGGTCGCCCCAGTCCACCGGGTCGACGTCGTTCGTCGGCGGTGTGGCGGCCGGCTCCGCGGCTCCGGGCAACGGCGCCGCGAGGACGCCGACGAGCAGCCAGCCGAGGATGGCGAGGATGATGGTCAGGCGGGTCATGTCGTGGTCAGTGCCTCCTGGATCGCCGGGAGGTCGGACGGGCGCCAGGTGCGCACGTCAGCCCCGGCTGCGCGGAGGAAGTCGTGGACCTCCTCCTGGGCGGGGGACAGGCGCCCCCGCTCGGTCTTGAGCTCGATGAACAGAACCTGTCGCCGATGCGGGTGAGCGAGGATGAGGTCGGGGAAGCCCGCGCCGAGCGAACCCTCGACCGGGGTCCGCCAGCCGTGGGCGGTCCGGGCGGGGCGGAAGTGCACAAAGCTCCAGCCGGTCAGCGCCGCGAGGTCGTACACCTGGCGCGCGAACTGGGCCTCGGTCAGGGCCGGCATGGACGGAGCGGCGGGCGCTCTCACGGCCGGGCCTCGTGGGCGCGCGCGTGAGGGTGTCCGGTTTGCGGCCTCGGCCGGGTGCCGGGAACCGCCGGAAAGGGGGCTCATGGCCTGCGTGTCCGGTAGTCCGTGGCGCTGGCCATCTCGACGAGCAGCCCGTCCTCGGCGAGGCGGGAGATGGCCGGGCCGTAGCCGTTGGCCTCCAGCTCGGCGATCGTGAGGTTGCTCGTCACGACTGTCCGGCGGAAGTCCTCGTACCGGCGGTTCACGAGGACGTAGAGCACCTCGCCCGTCCACTCCGTGACGTTCTCCCGACCGAGGTCGTCGAGGACCACGAGGCCGCGGTGCGTCCCGGCCGCCCGGGCCTCGGACCGGACCTCCGGATCGCCGCCGCGGAGACGGCTGATGAGGTCCGGCACGTTGACCCACAGGGGGATCGTTGGGAGGGCGGGCCAGACCTGCTCATCCGGCGGCAGGCCCTCCACCCGGGCCTTCCGGCCGAGATAGACATCGCGAGCCCGCTCCCACTCGGCGGCGCAGATGGCGGCTGCCAGGTGCGACTTACCCGCCCCCGGGCGGCCCACCAGGACGAGTGCGGAGAGTTGGTCCTCGACGAACCGTCGTGCCGCCGACAGGGCGGCCGCCGCCGCCGGAGAGGCAGCCGGGTCGAAGTTCTCGAAGCTGCACCCGGTGTATCTCCCGGGAAGCTCCACCGTCCAGTCCGTCATACCCGCTCCACCGCCTTCCCGAGATCAGCCGCGTTGCTCAGGCCCTTGGCGGCAGGCTTCGACCTGCCGGTCGCGGGGAGCGGGTTGAGCCGGTCGTCCGCGCCGAGGATGTACTGGCGCGCCTCGTGCAGGGTCCCCAGCGCCTCGAATGTCGCCACCACCCGCTCGGCTCCGTGCTGATCGACCATGCGGCCGATCTTCTGGTGGAGCCCGTTCCCGTTGGGGGTCACATGGCAGCCGGCGGCGGCTAGCCAGGCGAGGACGGCGACCTCCCCGGCCTCCTCTCGCGCGGGCGCGAGAGGCTGTGCCTCCTGACCATTACTGACCTTTACCTGACCTTTACTGACCAGTGTGGAAAGTGGCGGGGGTGTGTGGAAAGTCAACGACGGTGGAATGTCGCGGGGGTCTGTGGAAAGTGGCGGGGGTGTGTGGACTCCTCCGCACCGGTCGATGTGGCACCGGTAGACAGTCATGACGCGCTTCGTCTCGGCGGCCAGGCGCTGGTGCTCGACGAGGTGGGGCACCTCCCCGTGCCCGCAGTCGTGGAGCACGACGCGACCGGTCTTCACGAGCGCGGCCATGGCCCGATCGACGAACGCACGTCGCAAGTGGAGGTCGACGGCCACCTGCTCCGGGTCCCAGTCAAACCATCCGGCGTCGTCGCTGATCGCCCATACGCCGACGTAGAAGAGGCGCACGTCGGGGCTCAGACGAATGAGCTTCGCGTCCGACCAGAACGCGGGCTTGACCTGACGGATGCGGAGGCTCATTGCCACCCACCTCGCACCCGTGCCCACCAGCGGCGATGCTCGGGGGTCCTGTTGTGCCGCCGTGCCGCCGTGGTGATCGACTCGAACGCCGCCCGGGTCACGTCCCGTCCGCAGGCGCACGGCCGGCGCTCGCGTGAGAGGGAGTCGCGGAAGCCCGGATCGGGGACGCGGCCGAACGTCTCGGCGCTCACTTGGCGTCGCTCGATTGGGCAATGCGCAGGGACACGAGTCCGGCCGCGACCGCCAACTGAGCCGCCAGGACATCTTCGCCGGCTGCCGTCGCCGCCTCCGCTGCCGCGGTCAACTGGTCATGCAGCCGCCCGAGGGGACCGTCGCCCCCCCATGCCCCGGCGACATAGCCGCCGTGGTAGCCCGTGGTCTGCCGGACAAGCCCGGCCCGCGTCAGCGCCCGGACGTGGAAGTACGCGCCTGTCTTGCTCAATGAGGCCGCGGTGGCGATCTCCTGGATCGTCGGCGGACGACCCTCGGCGGCCTGGAATCGGCGCATGAACGCGAGGATGTCGGCCGCCCTCGTCTCCGAGTGCCGCGTCACGCCACGCCCTCCCACAGCCGCCCCTGCCCGGGCGTCATCAGCCGCCGCAGCAGGCGCCGCTCGGCCCTGACGGTCAGGGCCTGCGTCACGAACCGCCGGCGCCGCGCGTCCACGTTGGCCTCGTACTCGGTGACCGTTCGGGCCACCCACACGCCCTCGGGGCCGGAGCAGACCGGGACGAGCCCGCCCCTGCGGATCGCCTCGAGCGCCTCCTCGACCCGACGGCGCCGCAGGTGCGTGATCCGAGCGAGGTCCTCGATCGTCGCCGGCTCCTGTCGCAGGGCGCCGAGCACGAGGGCGATCTTCTCCGGCGGGTCGGGCCTCATGCCGCCACCACTCCCTTCCTGCGGTTCCGCCGGCGCTCGAGGACGCTCTCGCGGCGGAAGACGCTGTCGGCGATCGCATCGGGGCTCAGGTGCCGGATCCGCGGGATCTCGCTCTCGGGCACGTACCAGCGCGGACCACGCCGCGCTCCCCGCAGGAGTCCGGCGCGCAGGTCAGCATCGAGGTTGCTGCGTCCGGTGAGCCGGTGGACCTCAGGCAGGCTGATCCAGCGCTCGATGAACCCGTGGTACGGCGACCAGACGGGGATCCGGTCGGCGTCGACGAGTTGCGGGTGAGCGACGAGGAAGGCCCGCACGTCGACGTCCGCGATCGCGTGCATGGCGTGCCGCCCCTGCACACAGCCCCGCCGGGCCGGCAGCAGCCCGGCATCGATCCAGCCGGCGATCCTTTTCGGGCACGGGATGCCAAGCGCCAGCGCCAGCGAGCGGGCGTTCATGTCAGCCGCGTCGCGCTTGTGCAGGCCGAGGCGCCTGGCCTTGAGGCGGACCCCGACGATGCTCCGGCCGAGGTGGCGCGCGAGCGCCTCGTCCGTGACCCGGCCGAACCGGCCCTCGAGGTAGGCGACCTCAGCCGCCGTCCAGTGCTCGGGGCGGCGCCAGGGACGCGTGGCGTGCGTCCGACAGTTACAGGACCCGAGAGGGTGCGGACGGCCGCTCACGCCCCGGCCCTCCGCTCCCTCGCGGCCGCCGCCGCGCACTCCGGGTGGTAGAGGACGCCGTC
>JAKAMV010000334.1:0-6595 GCA_021812735.1 Chloroflexota bacterium
CGGCGTCGTCATGAAGGACGGCACGTTCTCCCCGTACACCTCGCGCGCGAGATCGGCGATCTCGGACACGGTCGCCAGGCGGCGCTGCGTGTCGGCGCTGACCGCCCCGGAGCCGCGCAGTTCCCAGCGCTCGATGCTGCGGGTGCTGACGTCGAGGGCACGCGAGAGCAGCTCGCGCGACAGCCCGAGCCGGTCCCGCGCGGTGCGGATCTCGGGCGCTCGGACCTGTGCCATCTCGGACCTCCTGTACCGACACCTGTCGGTACAGGCAGCGTACGCCGTCTTCTCCCGCGCCGTCAAGGTCCGGCCCGGGCGCCGGTGGCAGCGAGGCGACCAGGGTCAGGCCGCGGGAGTCACCCGCCGGACCGCCTCGCCGTGGCCGGGCCGTGTCAGCGAGGCCATCGCCCCCACGATCGCGATGCCCGCGCCCGCCAGCATGGCCAGGTGGTAGCCCGACACGTAGGCGGAGGCCGCGCCGATGCTCCCGGCGTGCCCGGTCAGGAGCACGGCTTGTCCGCCCGCGCCGAGTCGGGAGGTGGCCAGGGCGCCGAGCACACCGATTGACAGCGCCTGGCCCAGGAACCGCATCGTCCCGAGCATGCCCGAGGCGACCCCCAGCTGCGCCCTCGGCACGGACCCCATCACCGCCGAGGTGTTGGGTGAGCTGAAGGCTGCCATGCCCACGCCGACGATGACGAGCTCACCCACGAGCACCGGCATGACCGGGTGGGCCGGGAGCCGCGAGAGCATCACCAGGCCCGCGGCGATGACGGCCATTCCGCCGCTGGAGAGCCAGCGCGAGCCGAACACGTCCGAGGCCCGCCCCGCCAGCCACGAGAGGGCGACCATGGCTGCCGGCGCCGCGACCAGGACGAGCCCGGCCTGCTCGGGGCTCCGGCCGCTCACCACCTCCAGGAACACGGAGGTGAGCACCGTCACGGCCGAGAACGCGATGTAGTTGGCGAGGGCGGCGAGGTTGGCGGTGGCGAACAGCCGGCTGCGACGGAACAGGCCCACGTCCAGGAGTGCGGCGGCGCGGCCCGACTCCCACGCCACGAGTACGACCACGCCGGTCGCACCGGCGATCATGAGCACGAGCGACGCGGGGGCCGTCCAGCCCCAGATCGGGGCCAGGCTCACCCCCACCATGCCGGCTGCCAGGGCGCTCACCAGCAGCGCCAGCCCCGGCAGGTCGAACCGGGCCCGCGTCCGCTCGCGTCCGGCGTGGCGCCTGCTGACCAGGCCCCAGCCCAGCGCCAGGCTCGCCGCCGCCACCGGGACGTTGACGTAGAAGATCGATCGCCATCCGACCTGCTCGGTGAGCAGGCCACCCAGTGCCGGACCGAGGGCGAGCCCGAGGTAGACCGCGGTGACGTTGAGTCCGAGAGCCTTGCCACGTTCCGACGGGGGGAAGGCCTCGGTGACGAGCGCCGTGGACGTTGCCGACAGCAGGGCCGCCCCCAGGCCCTGGATGCAGCGGGCGGCGAGGAGCCACTCCGTCGATGTCGAAGCCCCTGCGGCAGAGGATGCCAGCGCGAAGACCACCAGCCCGATCCGGTACAGGCGGAGGCCGCCCCACGTGTCCGCCAGGCGTCCGGCGGGGATGAGCGCGACCGTGAGCACGAGCAGGTAGATGAGCTGCACCCAGAGCGCCCCGACGAAGCTGAGGTGGAGAGCAGGCCCGATCCTGGGCAGGGCGATGGCCACGACGCTGCCATCGAACGGAGCGATGAACGCCCCGATCGCCGTCGCTCCGAGCACGCGCCAGCGCCGCCTCGAAAGGTCGTCGTCGCCGTGCTCGCCGGGCCCGTGGTCTGCCCGGGCCGTCACCATGGCCGTGACACCGGGCGCGGTCGCCTCCGGCGCTGCGGCCGTTCCGGCGGGTCGCCCTCCCCTGCCCCGCCGTCGCACAATGGATCGATGCCGTACGACCTCGAGCGCTTCATGGCCGCCCAAGAATACGTGTACGAGGGCGTGCTCTCCGAGCTGCGACGCGGATTCAAGACGGGCCACTGGATCTGGTTCATCTTCCCCCAGGTGGCCGGCCTCGGGCACAGCGACACCTCCCGCTACTTCGCCATCGGCTCGCTGGACGAGGCGCGCGCCTACCTTGCGCATCCGGTGCTCGGGGCGCGCCTGCGCGAGTGCGCCCGGATCGTCCTGGAGACGGAGGGACGCACGGCGGAGGACATCTTCGGACCCACCGACGCGATGAAGGTGCGCTCGTGCATGACGCTGTTCCACCGGGCCGCGCCCGACGATCCGGTCTTCGCCCACGTGCTCGACCGCTGCTACGGTGGCGTCGCCGACGAGGCGACCGACGCACGGCTCAGGTGAGCCCTGCCTGTCCCTCCGCCATCCGCGGCAGCAGGATCTCGAAGGTGCTGCCCGCCCCCGGTGCGCTGGTCACGTCGATCGTCCCGCCGAACGACTCGACGATCCGATGGACGCTGGTCAACCCGAGGCCCGTTCCGAATTCGCGCTCGCGGGTCGTGAAGAAGGGCTCGAAGATTCGGCCGGCGGTCTCGGCGCTCATGCCCTCTCCCGTGTCCCGGACGACGATGCGAACCCATCCCGCGCGCGGGGCGCCCGGCTGCCGGCCGGACCAGTCGGACACCTCGATGTCCAATCGGCCGCCGTCGGGCATCGCGTGTACCGCGTTCGAGACGAGGTTGAGGAGGACCTCCTCGAACTGGGTGCGATCGCCGATCACGCGGCCCCGGTCCCCATCGGCCGTGACGTGGACCTCGATCGCATCGCCAGCCATCCGCTGGGCGACGGGGCCGAATTCCCGCGCGATGAGTGCCGGATCGATCGGGCCGAGCGCGACATCGTGCCCACGCGCGAACGCGAGCAGCTGGGTCACGAGTGCGCGTCCGCGCTCAACCGAGGCCGCCACCTGGTCGAGGTCGTGCGCGCGAGGATCGTCCTCCGGCAGCGTCTCGCGCACGAACCCGTTGAACATCGAGATCCCGAGCAGGACGTCGCTGAAGTCGTGTGCGACGCTGCTCGCGAACTGTCCGATCGCCTCGAGCCGCGCGCTGCGGATCCTTCGCCGGCCGTGGACCTTCAGGGCGGTGATGTCGAACGCGATGCCGTACCAGCGAAGCGCCCTGCCGCCGGCGTCGCGCACGCACGTCATCCGCTCGTGGAGCCAGACCGTGGCGCCGTCCGCCCGGCGGACGCGGTACTCGAGGTCGTATCCGTTCAGGTCCTGGTCGTGGTCCCAGGTTTCCGCGGTCTGGGCACGATCCTCCGGAACGACGAGCGAGCGCCAGAATCCCGGCTCGGCGAGGCGCGCCGCCGGGTAGCCCAGGATGCGCTCTCCCTGCGGGCTGACCCACGAGGTGCCGGCCTCCATGTCGCGCACGGACACGATGCCGTCGAGCTCCTCGACGAGCGTTCGATACCGTTCCTCGCTCGCGCGGAGCGCTCGTGCCGCACGAAGCTGCTCCGTGACGTCGCGCGCGCTCAGGACCAGCGAGCCGCCCGACCGGACGACCTGGTGCTCCACGAGGACGGAATCGCCGAGGTCCAGGAGGCCGACGGCCGGCTGGCCACCGTCCATCACGGCGGCGTGCACGGCCCGCTCTCCCGCGATCACGGGAAGCGCCTCGTAGAGCCTGCGCCCGACGAGCCCGCCCTGCGGCTGCCCGAACAGGCGTCGCCACGCGTGGTTCGCGTGCTCGATCCGGAAGTCGGCGATGCCGCCGGCGGCATCGCGGATCGGCGTGAGCACGACCAGCGCGACCGGGGCGTCGTCGAGGGCGTTCAGCCAGCGCCACTCACGCGGGGTGCGGTCGAGCGGCGGGATGACGGCGATGCTGGCCCCGCCTCGCCTCGATGCTCCACCCGGCGAGGTGGCGGCGCGCGTTCCGGGCCCGTTCCCCGCTCGAGACGTCGTCACAGGAGCCTCCGCTCGATGGCGTACCGCGTCAGCTCCGCGTTCCGCGACAACCCCATCTTCTCGAGCAGCCGGGTGCGGTACGTGCTCGCGGTCTTCACCGAGATCCCGAGCTCGGACGCGATCTCGGTGAGGCTCCCACCGGCGGCGAGACCACGGAACACCTCGTATTCGCGGCGCGACAGCCGCTCGTGCGGCAGCGCGGTGTCTTCACGTGTGAGGTGGCTCGCCAGGAGCTGGGCCGTCCTGGAGGTGACGTGGGAGTGCCCCGCGGCGACCGTTCGCACGGCGTCGATGAGTTCCTCGGCCGAAGCGGTCTTCTCGACGTAGCCGGCCGCCCCGGCCGTGAGGCACCGGAGCGCCATCTCGTCCTGCGCCTGCCCGGAGAAGACGAGGATGCGGAGGTCCGGTCGGAGCTTCCGAAGCGTCGCGATCAGCTCGAGGCTGCCGCCCGGCATCCCGAGGTCGAGCAGGCACACGTCCGCAGGCTCCGAGAGCACCAGCGCCTGCAGCTCGGGGCCGGACGCGGCGACGCCGACCACCTCGATGTTGCCGGCCGCGGTCAGCAGGCGCTGCACGCCATCGCGGACCACCACGTGGTCGTCGGCGAAGAGCACCCGAGTCATGTCCGCACGCCTCCATTGCGGGGATGCCTGGAGGCGCGCAGTCAACCCGCGCGGGGTCATTCTCCCACCGCGGTGACCGGGTGGGAAGACTCCTACGCCGAAAGTCCTCCTCTTCCTACAGACCTGCCGCGGGGTCGATCGCTAGCGTTCAGGGTGCCCGGACCCGTGGGGGGGATGCGACAGATGTCGCGGACAGGTCAGCACTGGAGGGAGTGCTCCATGCGCAAGCTCGCTGTCGGCGCGACGGGCCGTGCCCTCGCCCCGTTTGTACTCATCCTGGTCGTGGCCATGCTGGCCCCCGCCGGGGTTCTCGCCAGGGGGACTCCGGGTGGCGGAGGCGGCGGTGGAGGCGGTGGCGGAGGTCATCGACCACCGCCCGAGGTGGCCACCAGCAACCTGTCGGTGCCGACGATCATGGTCGGCACCTACGCGTTCAGCGTCGTCTGCGGGGCGGACTCAACTGTCCCGTCCGCACTGGTCGCCCCGACCAACGTGCCATTGCCGTTGAACCTCTACGACATCAACGGCGACGGCGCGGTGGAGTCGGACGCGTACTACTACGTGCAGGGCGTGCACAAGTGGCAGGCGCAGTGCTACAAGGCCGCCTCGGCGTCGGTGACCGCCGCGTGGGGCGACAACCTCGGTGGCGATGCGTCGCTGAAGGTCGGGTCGCCCGTCCGCGTCGAGCTTGGCCTGTTCGAGGACGACGCGCTGGTCTCCATGCAGGGCTACACCGTCGTCAAGCTGGAGCCGCTGAAGCTCGACCGGGAGTCGGCCTACGGGACGGCTGCGACCCGGGAATGCACGACAGATGAATTCGGCGAGACGACGTGCACGCCGTTCGCGGCCACCGCGGCGACGTTCTCGACTGCGACCTCGCCCGTGCGGGTCTACGACTCCGGGATGCAGCTCGCCATCACCAAGGTCGCCGACGGCACGTACGTCGTAGGACCCGAGGATCCCACCGCGGAGATCAACGCGACCGGCGCGGTCGTGTACGGCTACAACTGGACGCCGGCGGCCGCCGGCGACTACACCATCAGCTTCACGACGTCCACCAACGTGTCGATCACGGGCACGGACGTCGGCACCTTTGAGGCAAACGAGACGTGCGTGACAGACCCAGACACGAATGAAGAGGTCTGCACGCCCACCGGCTCCTACACCGTGTCGCTCACCGTCACCGTGGCCGGTGGCGGAGGCGGCGGAGGAGGCAGCGGCTATCACGGCCACTGAGGCGTATCGAGCCTGTTGGCGAGGCGGCTCTCAGGAGCGCGGCCGCAGGCCGTAGTCGCCGTTCCGGAGATCACGGGGGAGCCACTCGACGATCAACCCCCGTGCGAACGGACCATGCGGGGGCGAGACGAGATCTCGCCCCCGTCTTTCTGTTCATCGACCGCCGGCGCTCCCGCACGCGAGCGTGAGCGCGGGCCGGGCCCCGGGGCCCCGGCGACAACGCCCGAACCGGCCGATCCTCGCCGCGTGGCAGTGGCACCGGTACGCTAGACGCGCTGCTCGGTGCTCGGCTTCTCCCACAGGTTGACGCCGCCCTCGACCGCGTACCGGTCGATCTCGGCCAGCTCGTCCGCGGAGAACCCCAGGTTGGCGAGGGCCGCGACGTTCTCGCGGACCTGCGCGGGCGAGCTCGCGCCGATCAGCGTGGTGGTGACCCGTGGGTCGCGCAGCACCCACGCGTAGGCCATCTGCGCGAGGGTCTGGCCGCGCCGCCGGGCGATCTCGTTGAGCGCCCGGACCCGCGCCAGGTTCTCCTCGTTGAGCATCTCCCGCTGGAAGGAGTCGCCTCCCGGGCGGTTGATCCGCGCATCGGCGGGGATGCCGCCCAGGTACTTGTCGGTCAGCAGCCCCTGGGCGAGCGCCGTGAACGCGATCATCCCGGCGCCCACTTCCTCGAGCGCGTCGAGCAGCTCGGGCTCGACCCACCGGTTGAAGAGGTTGTACGAGGGCTGGTGGATCAGCAGCGGAACCCCTTCCGCGCGGAGGAGCGCGGCGGCCTCGCGCGTCTTGCGGGCCGAGTACGACGAGATGCCCACGTAGAGGGCCTTGC
>JAKAMV010000334.1:6605-9267 GCA_021812735.1 Chloroflexota bacterium
GAGCGGGGTGTCGGCGTCGAAGCGGTGCGAGTAGAAGACGTCGAAGTACTCGACGCCGACCCGGCGGAGGCTCTGGTCGAGGCTGGCCAGCACGTACTTGCGCGAGCCGCCGCCCTGGCCGTAGGGACCCGGCCACATGTCCCAGCCGGCCTTGCTGGAGATGATCAGCTCGTCGCGGTGCGCCGCCAGGTCCTCGCGCAGGATCCGCCCGAAGTTGCGCTCGGCGCTGCCGTACGGCGGGCCGTAGTTGTTCGCGAGGTCGAAGTGCGTGATGCCGAGGTCGAAGGCCGTGAACACGATCTCGCGCTGCGTGGCCAGGGGCGTGAAGTCGCCGAAGTTGTGCCAGAGGCCCAGCGAGAGCAGCGGCAGGCGCAGGCCGCTCCGCCCGCAGAAGCGATAGGCCATCGCGTCGTAGCGCCCGGGGGCGGGCAGGTAGCTCATGGTCGATCCTCCGATGTGGCGGGCGGCTGGACTGCACCCTCCGGTCGGGGTGGACGCTGGCGGCGGCGTCCCGACGTGTGCCCGAGGGCTCCGAGGTCCGCGTGGATTGTCCTGCTCACGACCTCAGCCGGATGGCCCGTTGCTCACACTCGTCCGCGATCGCCAGGAGGCGGTCGATCGACGCGGACTCGGCCACGACGGCCTCCGCACGGGGCTCCGCCGCAGAGGCACCCGCCGACGCCGAGACGCTCGCGATCTCCGTTTGGGCGCCGCGCGCGAAGGCCAGGTCGTCGTCGGCTTCGTCGAGCTTGCGCCGTCCGGATGGGGCGTAGCCGGTCCACCGCCGCGACAGCAAGGCGGCGTCGACCTCGTCCCGCGCGTCGTTCCAGCTGAGCGTGCGTGCCCTGACCACGTCGTTGGCCGCGGCCAGCAGGTCCGCGGCGGCCAGGCGAGCCCGTTCCTCGGCGGTGGCAAAGTCCTCGCTCATCGTCGCTACCTCGGGCTCAGCCTACGCTCGTCACCGCGGCAGGTCCAGACGCAGCGTGCCTGGACGCGAACGAGATCAGCCGTGCCGGCTCGCCAGTTGTGCCAGTCGGGCGTCGGAGATGCCGAAGTGGTGCGCCACCTCGTGGCGCACCGTGGCGGCGACACCCCGCGCCAGCGCATCGGGACCGTGGAAGAGGCGCAGGTGCGGACCCCGGAAGATCGTGATCTTGCTCGGCAGGGCCGCGTCGCTCGCTCCGTAGGCCGTCCGCGGTATCCCGGTGTAGAGCCCCAGCAGCCCCGGGGCGCCCACCTGCGCAAGCTGGCCGGGCGTCGGCTCGTCCTCGACCACCACCGCCACCGTGTCGAGCCGCTCACGAAACGGCGCGGGCAGCTGGTCGAGCGCGGCGTCGACGAGGGCCTCGAAGGCGTCGGGCGGATCGGCTTCGGGCGGCCGGATGGAAGCGGGGAGATGCGGGTCGGCGGCCATCGCGCGATTATCCCTCCCGCCCAGGCCGGCTACCCCTCCCCCGGCCCCTCCGGCGGCAGCAACCGGTACCCGGCACCACGGACCGTCTGCAGCAGCGGCGCACAGCCCGGCGCGTTGAGCTTGCGCCGCAGGTAGCCAACGTAGACGTCGACGATGTTGCTGCCGGGGTCGAAGTCGTACTCCCAGACCCGGTCCAGGATCTGGGCGCGCGAGAGAACCTGGTGGGGGTGGCGCATCAGCAGCTCGAGCAGCGCCCACTCGCGGGGTGCCAGGTCGATGCGCCGGCCGTCCCGCCAGGCCACCTTGGTGACCAGGTCGAGTTGGAGGTCTCCCACGACCAGCACCGACGAGGCGGTCTGGTCACGCGCGCGCAGGCTCGCGCGGATGCGGGCGAGCAGCTCCTCGAAGTGGAACGGCTTCGTGACGTAGTCCGCGGCTCCGGAGTCGAGCCCCTGCACCTTCGATTCGACGTCGTCGCGGGCCGTGAGGATGATCACCGGGAGGGTGGGGAGCCGGTCGCGCAGCGTGCGCAGGACGACCCGGCCGTCGGTCCGGGGGAGCCCGAGGTCGAGCAGCACGAGGTCCAGCGCCTCGCCCTCGGCCTCGCTCACCGCCAGCGCCTCGTCCCCGTCGCGCGCCACCAGCGTGGCGTACCCCTCGGCCTTCAGCCCCTTGGTGAGGAACGACGCGATGCGCTCGTCGTCCTCCACGATCAGGACCCTCATCGGTGCGCCACGACCCCCAGCGGCCGGTCCGGGCCGGGTCCCGCACCGTGCGGCGCCCGCTCCTGGGCCGCGCCGACGGCCACGATGCGCGAGCCGGGCAGCACGATCCGCACCACCGTGCCGATCCCCGGGGTGCTCTCCAGCGCGGCCTGGCCTCCGTGCGCCTCGGCCACCGCGCGCACGATCGCGAGGCCCAGCCCCGCCCCGCGCGAGCTCCGGTCGCCGGAGCGGACGAACCGCTCGAACAGGTGGGCCTGATCCTCCGGGGCGATACCGCGGCCTCCGTCCGAGACGGCCAGCACGATCCGGTCGTCGCAGTGGGCATCGAGCGCGATGAACTCGCCGGGGGCGGTGGCCTTGACGGCGTTGTCGACGAGGTTGAGGAGCGCGCCGCGCAGCTTGGCGCGGTCGACCAGGATCACGGCGTCGGGCACGCTCCCGAGCGACCAGCGGCGGGGGGCGAGCGCCTGGGCCGCCTCGAACAGGTCGGCCATGAACGAGCGCAGGTCCACCTGCTCCTCGT
>JAKAMV010000335.1 GCA_021812735.1 Chloroflexota bacterium
CCTCGTCCAGTGTGTAGTCGTGCGACAACGATCGGGCGCGCGGTCCAAGTGAGTCGTCGTGCGGTCGGGCGCCGGGTTTCACATCGGCGCGAGCGACGCGACGATTTCGTCGAGGTCGTGGTCGCCACCCAGGCCGGCAGGGGTCGCACCCGTCTCGCCCGCGACGCGCGACCCGGCCGCTCTCCAGACACCTTCCTGCGATCAAACAGACGTTGGGACAGCGGGCATCCCGCCGGCATCTCTGGGGCAAAGGGCGCGCGGTGCCGAGCCGCAGCCGAGCTCGACCAGCGCTATCGCGTCCCCCGGGGGAGGAAGACGTGGCGCAGCGCAACACGGAAAGCCGGACTCGGTCGTGGCTCGCGCTCCTGACGATCAGCTTCCTCGTCGCCGGCTGCGCCGGCGCGGCACCCACAGCCAGCCCATCCCCGGGATCGGCCCGCATGGCGCCTGTCGCAGCGCCGACTGCCGCGCCGAGCTTGACGGCCACGCCGGGGCCTGTCGCAACAGTCCGTCCGACGCCTCCGCCCTCCAGCGTGGCCTACGTCGTCGCGGCCGGGGACACGCTCTGGGGGGTCGCCCAGCAGTACGGCCTCACCGTCGACGAGCTGCTCGCCGTGAACCCGCAGGTCACCGATCCCGCGCTCATCCGGCCCGGTGACCGCGTCACAATCCCCTTGACGGGCGCATGGCACGCGAGCGAGGCGATGCTCACGCCCCACATCTTCCACACAGCCACACTGTTGCGCGATGGCCGAGTACTGGTGGCGGGCGGCAAGGTCAGCTACCTCCATGAGACGGTCTCCGCCTCGGCCGAGCTGTACGACCTGGCCAGCGGGACGTGGACCCCGACCAGGAGCATGACGCAGGCGCGCTGGGGCCATACCGCCACGCTGCTGCCCGATGGCCGGGTGCTCGTGGCGGGCGGTCAATCGAGCGAGCGCGACCAGCTGGCCTCGGCCGAGCTGTACGACCCGGCTACCGGTCGATGGACCCCCACCGGGAGCCTCCGAACGGTCCGCAGCGGCCATACCGCCACGCTGCTGCCCGATGGCCGGGTGCTCGTGGCGGGCGGCTCCGATCTGAAGGTGTCCGGACTCGCCTCGATGGTCGTATTGACGGCCGCCGAGCTGTACGACCCGGCCAACGGGCGATGGACCGCGACCGCGAGCATGATCGCAGGCCGCGCCGGCGCGACGGCCACCCTGCTCCGGGATGGCCGCGTGCTCATGGCCGGTGGCGACATGGGGGGCTCCACGGCCGCCGAGCTGTACGACCCGGCCAGCGGTCGATGGACGCGCACCGGGAGCATGACCGACGGCCGCCGTGGCCACAGCGCGACGCTGCTGCCCGACGGCACGGTGCTCGTCGCGGGAGGGTTCGGCGGCAGCGACTACACCACCGACCCCGGCCACTGGTGCTCCGGGCCGTCTGCGCCCTGCTCGGCCGAGCTGTACGACCCGAGCACCGGGCGATGGACCGCCACCGGGAGGCTGCACGCCGATCGCTGGGGCCACAGCGCGATCCTGCTGCCCGACGGCACGGTGCTCGTGGTTGGTCGCGGCACTCCCGCCGCTCCGGCCCCCGCCGAGCTGTACCAGCCGAGCAGCGGGCGATGGACGCTCACTGCGAGCCCGGCAGAGACCCGCGGCCTCACGGCGACGCTGCTGTTCGACGGTCGCGTCCTCGCGACAGGTGACTACAGCGACACCAGCCGGTCCGCCGAACTGTACGACCCGGACGCCGGGACCTGACGGCCGCGCGCCCTAACCGCAGGGGACGGGACAGCGGGCATCCCACCGGCATCTCTGACGTAGAGGGCGTGCGCTGCCGAGCCGCAGCCGGAGCCCAACCAGCGCGATCGCGTCCCCGGGGAGGAAAGACGTGGCGCAGCGCAACACGGAAAGGCGGCCTCGGTCGTGGCTGGCACTCCTGGTGGTCGCACTCCTCGTGGCGGGCTGCGGCAGCACCGCGGCGACCCCGAGCCCGGCGGGCACGGCGGTGTCGCTGCTCCCCACCGGCGCGCCGCTGGTCCCGAGCGGTGTCCCGACCTCGGCGCCCTTGGCGCTCGTCCTCCCCACGCTCTCGCCGCGTCCCACCGGGGCTCCTGCCGCTGAGCCGACCGAGCCGGTGACGCCGAAGCCGACCGAGGAGCCGACGCCCGAGCCGACCGAGACCCCTGCACCGACGGCCACGCCCGGTCGCACCCCCACGCCTCGCCCGACCTCCGGCGCTGACCTGGCGATCTCCGGGGTGGCCCGCACGCCCGCCGACCCCGCAGAGGCGACCACGGCCGCCGCCTCGATCAACGCCTTCGGGCTCGACCTCTTCCGCCAGCTGTTGGCCGACGGCACCGTGCAGCCCGACGCGAACGCGGTCGTCTCGCCGACCAGCATCGCCCTGGCGCTGGGCATGGCCCTGCCCGGGGCGAAGGGCGAGACCGCCACGGAGATCGACACCGTGCTCCACACCAGCGGCTGGGAGGCCCTGGCCCCGGGGCTGAACAGCCTGAGCCAGGCCCTCGCCGCGCGGGATGCGACGTGGTCTGACTATGACGGTGAGCACGCGCTCGCCCTGCGCATCGCCAACGCCGCCTACGGACAACGCGGCTGGACGATCGAGCGGGGCTACCTCGACGCCATCGCGGCCACCTTTGGGGCGGGGTTGCGCCTCGCCGACTTCATCTCCCATGCCGCCGCCGCCCGCCAGACGATCAACGCCTGGGTGAGCGAGCAGACGAAAGGGCGCATCCCGGAGCTGATCCCGAGCGGCGCGCTCCATCCGCTGACCCGCCTCGTGCTCGTCAACGCGATGTACCTGAAGGCGGAATGGGAGTGGCCGTTCTGGGAGACGACACGCAGGTCGACCCATTCACGAAGCCCGACGGCACGCAGGTGGACGTCCCGACGATGTTGCAGGAGCAGCACTGGCCGTATGCGACCGGCAACGGCTGGCGGGCGACCGAGCTGCGTTACCGGGGCGGTCCCGAGTATGGGGACGCACCGCTCGCCATGACGATAATCCTGCCCGACGACCTGGCGGCATTTGAGCGATCCTTCACGGCCGCCCAGTTGTCGCGGGTCACGGGCGCCCTCGCTGCCCAGCGCGACGCGATCACGAAGTATGTGCGCTGCCCCGAGCCCAACCCGCTGGGCTGCGAGTGCACCTCCTACGACCTTCGGCTCTTCATGCCCCGGTTCGCCATGGACACGCAGGCGAATCTGGTGGATTCGCTCCGTGCCCTCGGCATGTCGGATGCGTTCGAGGCTGCACAGGCCGACTTCACCGGGATCGCGAAGGAGCCGCTCTTCATCTCGGCGGTCATCCACCAGGCCAACATCGACGTCGACGAACACGGCACCGAGGCGGCGGCTGCGACCGCGGTCGGTATGTCGACTGGAGGCGGATGCGGGGGGTGGAACCCACTGAAGACGATCACGCTCCGCCTCGATCGTCCCTTCCTCTTCTTCGTGCGCGACACCGAGACCGGCGCCGTGCTCTTCATGGGCCAGGTGACCGACCCCTCGGCGGGGAAGGGGAGCTGACGATGCGCGGGTGGTCCCCTGATCTCGAGCCCGGCCTCTCCCGGCGGCTCGTCCTGTCGGCGGTCGCCGCGTTCCTCGTCTGCTCCTGCGGCTCGACGGCGCCATCACCTGGCGTGCCATCCCCGGCCGTCCGGAACATCCCCTCGGCGGCGGCCCCGTCCACCCCGGCGAGCGCGATAGCCGCTCTCTCGCCCGGTCCCACCGCCGTCGCAACGGCGACGGCCACGCCAGAACCGTCGCCATCCGCGGAGACGGCCGCGTCCGGTCTCCCGGTTGGCTGGCAGCACGAGCTGATCTGCGACGAGTCCGCTGCGACCAGTTGCCAGCTCCACCTGCGCGACGCCGCAGGCCGAGACCAGCCCGGATTGCCGGTGCCCCTCGCGGGCGCGTGCTGGCTCGGGAATCTCGCCGTCGGCACCGATGGGATCGCGTACATCGCGTGCTTGATCGACGAGCAACAGGTGCTCGTGAGCGCCGTCGATGTCAGCGGCGCGTCCGTGCCCGGATGGCCGATCCGGACAACGGGCTACCCACTGCGCGTGGAACTCGGGCGAGACGGCAGCGTCTACGTCGGGACCGTGAACAAGGCGGGCAACGGCGTCCTCTCGATCCAGGCCTTCCGTCCCGACGGGAATCCGCGGGCCGGCTGGCCCGCGCTGCTCCCCAGAACGGCCGACTTCCTGATCGCGCCCGACGGGACCATCGTTGCCTGGTGGTACGAGGACGTGAGACCGAACACGCTCGATATCCAGGCGGCGCGCACGAAGTACACGCTGATCGGGGCCAACGGCAGAACGCTGGCCGGGTGGCCGGTCACCTCCATCGGCACCGCAACCCGGCCCGTCATCACGAAGGACGACAGCCTCTTCTACACGAGCGCGACCGGGAAGGTGTGGGGCCACGACCGGAGGGGGAACATCATTGACGGTTGGCCGTACCAGCTGCCGAGGCGGGAGGCCCCGGAGCTTCGGCCCGATGGGCGCCTCATGTTCATCCTCGGTTCGTGGACTGCTGACGACGGCACCGGGTCCCGCTCCGAGGTCATCGTCCTCACCGCGGCGGGCCAGATGGCGTCGGGGTGGCCCTACCGGACGAACTCCTCGCTGGCTGGTCCGCTGTGCTGCACCGACTGCGGCCCCTACTTCCCCCACGCCGTGTCGGCGGACGGGACGCTGTACCTCGCCCCCTGGACCGACGATCGGGCCGAGGTCGTCGCCCTCGACCGGCGCGGACGGGTCGTCACTGGATGGCCGTATCGCCTGCCGGCCGGATCGGCGGTCGCGCAACTGGAGCTGGGATCAGCCGGACGGCTCGTGGCGACCCTTCGGGGCCTCTCGGCGCAGGATGGATATTCGCAGGATAGATATTGCGACCCAGACACCACGAGCCGGATCACCCTTACTGCGGCCGGTGAGCTCGCGCCGTAAGGAGTCCCTCTCCATCTCGGCCGGTGTCGGAATGCGCCCCGGCGCGGACCTCCCGCGCGCTGATCTCGCGCCAGGGAGGCCGTCGCGATCGCTGTCCGGGCACGGCGGCTCGGCCTGAGGGTCGCCTCGGTCGGCTACATGCTCGCGCGGGTGTCGCCTCCGATCTACGCCGGCTGCCGAACCTTCTTTGCAAGCTCGCCGAAGTTCTCCATCGACTTGTGCATCCAGCGGTCGATGCTGCCCTCGATGAGTTTGCCGGCGAGCACACCGACGACGCGGTTGCCCGGGATCTCGCTGTCGAGTTCGTAGGTGAATTCCGTGCCCGTCCCGCTCGGCGCGAAGCGCTGGACAGCCGTCCAGGTCTGGCCACCACCGAGTTCACGGCCGGCCACCGAGATCGAGCGCAGCTCCTCCCAGCCGGTCACCTCGGTCTGGAAGTCGTGCTGGCCGCCGGGGACGTTCATGACGTAGACCTCGGTCGTTCCGACGTGACCGGGCACTTCATGGATATCCCGCACGGCCACGCACTGCGTGTGCCATTCGGGCAGCCTCCCCGGATCGGCGATGAGGGCCCATGCCTGCTCGAGCGTCGCATCGAGATGCACCGAAACCGTGTGCTGCACGTGCATCGCCGGCCTCCCTCCGTGGACGTCTTGCCGGCACCCGCCGGCGCCCTGCGATGGACTGCGCCCACAGACAACCAGCATCGGACCTGCCGATCATGTAGGGCAAGAGCCGTTGGTCGGAAGTCAGTTCCACGGGCTGCATACATGGCCGTAACTCGCCCCCGATTGGAAAGGGGCTCTCCGGTCCATGTCAGCTTGAGGTTCGCTGAGACGGCAACCGGTGCCGTCGGCACGGGATGCCGAGAACGCCGGCGGGCAGGACGACGTCTCGAGCGTCGAGATGCCCGCCGCCTGACCCGTGCCTGTCTCTCGGTTACGGCGCGCTGGTCACCACGCCGGGCACGAGGGTCCCGGTGTCCGCCGAGTCGAACGCGTCCTCCGTCTCCCCGTTGAAGTTCGGCCCGTACATGTACGTCACGCCGGTGTAGCCGTACGAGTTCAGCGAGCCGACGACGGCCGAGGCATAGGTCGAGAGGTTCTCGGCCTGGACCCACGGGCCGCCGGACGAGCCGCCCGTCATGTCGCACGGCACCGACCAGGTCGTGCCGCCCGTGGCGGCGTCCGTCCCGACCGTGCCACGGCAGTAGACGAGCTGGGTTCCGTCATAGGGGGCGGCAGCGGGGTAGCCGAACGCGCTCATCTTCTCGCCCAGGTAGCTCTGGTTGTACTCGATGGCGAGGCTGCCAACGGTCTGATCGAGCTGGAGCGTGACGGTCGGCGCCTTCCCGCCCCCGCCCACGACCGCGAAGCCCCAGTCGTGCTGCACGGCTGTCGTGTTGAACCGCCGTGCGGTGGCGAACTCCTGGTCCGCGTACAGCGCAGTTGCGACCCAGCAGCCGTACGTCGCCTCAGCACACGTGTACGTAGGGTGCGTGTCGAACGCCGGGATGAACATCCAGTTGGTGGCGAACTTGCCGGTCTTCTCGTCGACCACGCAGTGGCCGGCGGTCAGGACGATGGACTGCCCCGTGTCGTGGTCGGCGATCACTGATCCCGAGCAGATCCAGCCCTGGTTGCCCATCACGAAATAGACCCGCCCCGTGGCCGTCAGCATGATCCCGCCGCCGTCCCACGCGGACCCGAGCGTGTCGCCGGGGTCAGGCGTGGGCGTCGGGGTCGGCGTGGGCTTCGGCGTGGGATGGGGCTTGGCCGGGGGCTTGACGAAGGGCCGGAGCTCGCCCTGCATCCCGTCGAACACGAAGTCGCGCGGGATCGCAGCGGCCATGCGGGCAGGCGTCCAGTAGGCAAGCACCTCGGCCGCGTGTTGTGAGGCCGCGTCGGGGAGCGTCGGTGCGCTGGGAGGCGAGGCTGCCGTGGCTGCGGCGGGCAGGAGCGCCACGAGCAGCAGCGGGACGACGAGCAGGGCCAGGCGAGCACGCATCGGAAACCTCTCACTCCCGGCGGGTCGGTCTCGCCACTGGCTCGACACGGCATCAGGCGACCGGAACGATGCGCCGCGCGTCAGCGCCCCCCGCTGCCGTAACGATCACGGTGACCTCGCTGCCGGGAAACGTGCCGGGTGGCCAGATCGGCGGGCCGTTCGGCAGAGGTGCCGACGCGCACCACCCCATATGGGCGTGCGGAGGCGGCGCGCCGGACCAAGGCCACCGAGCGCAGCGGCAACTGTACAGGGCGGCTTGTGGGACGACAGTGGCAGCATCGGGTCGAAGGTGAGGTCGCAACCGCCGTCCTGACTGGTTGACCAAGAAAGGTGCCGCATGTTGGTGCTCGTGACCCTGAGCCACGGGGTGGCATAGCTGTTCGGGTCGTCGACGATGACCGATGCGGTGGTCCAGAGCGCGGAAGTGGCGGACCTTCTGGGTCGCCGGAGCCGGCAGAGACGGAGGGCGCGCACCCCGTCGTGGCGCCCCCGAATGCAGCGGGCGCCAGGTCCTTGCGCTCGTCGACCTAGCGGAACTCGAAGGGCACACTGCGCCCCCGAATCCGGCAATGTTGTGGATAACCGGGTTGAGTGCATAACGCCGCAGAGGTTATGCTCTCCACAGTCGGGTTCGCGCCTGCCGCGCTGAGCGGTGAGGCCGCCGCCACTCGCTCCGGCCACGTCGCCCAATGACACCCCCGGAGGCGCTCCCGACCGGAAAGGAGGGTGCGCCGTGGCTGGCACCCATACTGCGTCCCCTGACCTCGACCACGCAAGGCGATCCGACCACGCAAGGCGATCCCGCATCCTGGCCGACACGACCCGCCGCGCGATCGCGATGTGGCCGCGTCTCGACCGCAGGGCCCTCTCGCGGTGCGCTGGCGATCCGGCTCGCATCGCGACCTACGTCTCGCGCCGTACCAACCTGCCACCCGACATCATCCGAGCCATCCTCGGCCGGAGCGTGACGGACGCGGAGGGGGAGCTCTGGTTCGGCTGACCGGACCCGGTGCGTCCGGCAGCCGAAGGTGAGCGGGCCGGGCGTTCGTCCGAGAGGATGTGGCGGCCTTCAGCGAGGCCGGTCACCCCTGGACCTGCGGGCCTCCCGGCGCGGTGCGACATGATCCCGGTCGTCAGAGTGCGCAGCACGCACGCGTTCAGGACGTGCCCGGGGAGCCCTCCGCGACGACCACGCCTCGGGCACGCTCTGCTCGCCGGGATCCCACCCTCATCGATGTGACGCACAGCCACACCGCGACCGCCAGCAGCACCACCGTGAACAGGTGCGAGGCGAGCGGCTGGTCGAGGAGGGTCACCGCCGCCATCGCCGCAACCGCCACCGACGCGCGCCAGTAAGTCGCGGCACGCAGCGGCCAGACCGCCGGCAGCAGGAGGAAGACGAGCACGCAGTCCTGCACGAACAGGTTCGGGTTGACCAGCAGGACGATGGTGATCCCCGCGGCGAGCATGCGGCGGCCCCCCGCCGACTCGAACCCGGGGTGCTGGAGGCGCCCGGCGACCAGCCACAGTGCGACCAGCCCCGCGGCCAGGAGGGCCCAGAGTACGTCCATCGAGACGACCGCCCCCTGGCCCAGGAACCCGACGAGAAGCCCGTTGAGCCCCTCGGCCGTCGAGAGGTCCCCCTGCCAGACGGAGCGTGCCACGGCACCCGCGCCGTTGAAGTGGCTGACGCCGACCTGGACCAGGTACCCCACGTACGTGATGTAGGCGCCGACCCCCACGAACGGCAGGCTTGCCAGCATGAGCGCGACCCCGCCGCCGAACGCCCAGGCGACGGCCGGCCAGCGCCGGTCGAGGGCGAGCGCCAGGATGGGCAGCGCGATGAGCTGCGGCTTGAGCCACCAGGTTGCCAGCGCGAGCCCCGCCAGCCGCCACGAGCCACGCCGGGCCGCCTGGAGCGCCACGAGCCCACCCAGCAGCATCGCGGCCGACCACTGGCCCTCGGCGAGCGAGTGGTAGGCGGGGAAGCTCAGCACCAGGAGCAGGGCGCCCGCCACGCGCTCGCGCGAGCGCAACGGACCTGCGATCCAGGCTCCCGCCGCGGCCAGCATCGCCAGGCTGAGCAGCGCCCACGCAGCCCGTGACGCCTGGGCCGGCAGGGCGGCCAGCGGTGCGAACGCGACGGCCGCGAAGGGCGGGTTGATGAACGGCATGTAGCCGTTGGCGCCGACCGGCGACGGGATGACCGTCCGCTGGATCGCCGTGATCGCCGCCGCGTCGTAGAGACCGCCCGGGTTGCCGTCCAGGACGAGCTTTCC
>JAKAMV010000336.1 GCA_021812735.1 Chloroflexota bacterium
GCGGGCACCAGCAGCGCGGCCGCCGCGACCAGCGCGAGCAGCAGGCGCGCGGCGGCCGGCCGGCCCCGCCGCGTCACTGTCCGCTCCACTGGAGCCCGGCGAGCCGAAGGATCCCGGTGCCGTTCTGCGCCGCGCCCAGCAGCCCGGCCCGCACGAGGGACCACGAGCGCCCGTAGGAGACGGGCACCACCGGCACCTGGTCGGCCACGATCTGCTCGGCCTGCGTGTAGGCGGCGAGGGCCGCGGCCGGGTCCGCGGCGGACGAGCCCTGGGCGACGGCGGCGTCGAACGCCGCGTTGGACCAGCCGCCCTGGTTGGCGGTGGAGCCGGATCCCAGGAGCACGCCCAGGAAGTCGTTGGGGCCCGGGTAGTCGGCCACCCACGACAGGCTCCAGATGTCGGGCGGGTTGGTGGCCAGGCGCTGCTGGTAGGCGTTGAAGTCCATCGTCTGGTACTGGACCGTCACCCCCAGGTTCGCCTTGAGCATGGCCACGATGGCGGCGTCGCTGTCGCCCCCCCCGCCGCCGATGAACGTGATCGTCGGCAGGCCCTGGCCGTCGGGATAGCCGGCCTGCGCGAGGAGCGACTTCGCCTTGGCCACGTCGAACGCCGGCACGAAGTCGCCCGTTGGCTGCCCGGGCATGCCCGCGGGCACCATGCCGGTGGCGGGCACGCTGTTGAGCGGGTCCTCCAGCGCCGCCAGGCGCCGCCAGTCGATCGCCGCCGCGAAGGCCTGGCGGACGCGGACGTCCGCGAACGGGCCGGTGCGGGTCTCGAAGCCGTAGTAGGTGACCGAGAGGCTGGGGTCCTCCCGCAGCGACGGCCCCAGCTGTCGGTCGTAGGCCAGCCAGCCCGCGTCCGTGAACGAGATCGGGGTGACGTCCATGGCGCCCGCCGAGAACTCGTCCACCGGCGACTGCCCGTTGAGGGTGAGCAGCATCTTGACGGTGCCCACAGCGGGCGTGCCGGCCCAGTAGTGCGGGTTCGCCTGGAGGGTCCACGTGTCGGCGCTGGCCGAGGCGAGCGTGTAGGCGCCGCTGGTGACCATGGCGCCCGGCGCCGGCATGATCTCCGCGTCCCCGGCGGACGGCGGGACGACGGCGAACGGCGCGCTGGACACGATCGCGGGCAGGTTGCCGCCGCCCTGGACCATGTCCACCACCACCGTGGTGGCGTCCGGGGCGCTGACGCCGAGCGTGCTCGGGTCCGTGGACTGGCCGGAGAGGAGCTCCCGGGCGCCCTCGACGTCGCCGATCAGCGAGGCGAGCGGGGACGGGCTGCCGGGCGTGAACAGGCGGCGCCAGCTGTGGACCACGTCGCTCGCGGTCAGCGGCGAGCCGTCGCTGAACTCGAGGTTGGGACGCAGGGTGAACGTGACCCGGGTGCCGTTGCCGCTCACCTGCCACGAGGCCGCGAGCGCCGGGCGGATGTTGAGGCCCGGGTCCACCGCGGTCAGCGTCTCGTACAGCTGGCTCACGTACTGGGCGCTGCCGAGGTCGTTGTGGCGCGCCGGGTCGATGGACGTGGGCGAGCCGGCCAGGACCGTGACGGTGCCGGCGGAGGCGGCGGAGGTCCGGTCCGGCCCGCTCTCCAGCGGGGGTGGCAGGAGATGGGCCACCAGCGCCACCGCGGCCACCAGGGCGACCACCGCGACGAGCGCTCGGCGCCAGCGCGATCCGGAGGCGGGCGGCGCGCCGGTCGGCTGGCCCCACCAGGCCGCGTCCGGCGACGCCGGGGAGGGCGGAGCCGGGGGCGTGGCCGGCGCGTCTGGCCCGGTCAGCTCAGGTTCCACCACGCCACCTCCGGCAGGCCCGGCTCGGGCCGGCGAGGGTCGAGCACACGGACCACCGGGATGGCGATACGGGGGCGCGCCGTCCACGCGTAGCCGCTGCCGGAGAAGCCGGCGAGCATGGCCACGATGCAGACCCAGCGACGCACGGCGGCAGTATAGGGCGAGGCCCGGCTCGGCTCCCCGGTGGGGGCGGGAGACAGCACGGGAGGCAGGAAAAGAGGCCTCGCTGCCACACCGCCGGGGGAACGATGCTGTCTGCGAGGCCTCTACTCCAGAAACGGGGCAGTCGCCACTCTGTTAGGGGCGCTGCTAGGCGAAATCTTGCCCTGCGGGTCCTGGCCCCCGGCGGGCTGCCGCGGCACCTGCCTCCCCTACTGCGCCGGCTCCACCAGCAGGTCGCGGCGGGTGGCGAAGTCGCGCAGGAAGCGGTAGCGGTGTCGCTTCGCGAGGCGTGCGTCGGGATCCGGCGGCGCGTCGCCGCGGAGGGCGAAGGGCACGGGCGCCACCACGGCGCGCCGCGGCCGGGTCACGCCGAACTCGGCGTCCTCGGGGACGTCGCGCAGGACCAGGCTCCACCAGGCGTCGAGGTACGCCTGGAGCGTGAAGTGCTCGTCCATGGGCCCGCGCGCCAGGTAGTCCTCGCGGCGGAACGCCATCGCCAGGGCGTCCACGGCGACGACGTCGTGAGCGCCCGGATCCGCCGTCGCGAAGCGCACGAGGTCGTCGGTGGCCAGACCCCGCAGCCCCGCCACGGCGACCGTCGGGTCGTCGAGCGCCATCGCGAGGGCGCCCGCCAGGTCGCCGGCGGCCTCGACCCGCGGGTCAAGCAGGACCATGACGGCCCCGGTCGCCCGGCGGAGACCGGCGTTGCGCGCGCTCGCGGCGCCGAGCCGATGCGCCAGGCGAAGCACCTCGGCGCCGTCCGGCAGCGCGGCGAGCTCGGCCTCGACCGGCTCGGCCGGCACGTTGGCGACCACGACCACCTGGGCGTCAGGCGAGTGCGTTCGGAGCGCGGCGACCGCGGCGGGCACGAGGCCCTCCCGCTCGTCGGCCACGAGGACGACGGACGCGCGTCCGGTGGCGGGCTCCCCCAGGCGGGACGGCACCGAGTCGCTGGCCCCGTAGCGGGCCTCGCCGTCCACCTCCACCACCTTGGGCGGCAGGCGCTCGAGGGTGTACAGCGACGCGGCGTCCACGACGCGCCAGCCGGCGGCCAGCAGCTCGGCCTTGAGGCGGTCGGCGGTGGCCCAGTCGCGGGCGCGGCGGGCGCGGGAGCGCTCGTCGGCGAGCTGGCGGATATCGTGCGGAACGGGGTCGGCCATTCGCCGAGGATACCGTCCGCGAATGCCATCAGTCCGCCAGCGTCGAGAGGTCGCCGGGATCCTCGCCCATCTCGACCGCCTTGAGGTAGCGCCTGACGATCTTGCCGGAGCGGGTCTTGGGCAGGCTGTCGCGGACCTCGATCTCCGAAGGCTGGGCGATCGGACCGAGGTCCTGGCGGACGTGGTCCTTGAGCGAGGCGATCAGGCCGGGGCCCGCCTCGACGCCCCGGCGGAGCACCACGAATGCCTTGATGCGCTCGCCCTTGATCGGGTCCGGCAGGCCGATGACGGCCGCCTCTCCCACCGCCTTGTGCCGGACGAGCGAGCCCTCCACGTCAGCGGTCCCGATGCGGTGGCCGGACACGTTCATGACGTCGTCCGCCCGGCCCAGCACCGCGAAGTAGCCGTCCGCGTCTCGCACGGCGATATCGCCCGCGGTGTACATGCCGGGCAGCTGCTCCCAGTACTTCGCGTAGCGGCTGTGGTCGCCCCACACCGTCCGCAGCATGTACGGCAGCGGCCGGCGCAGGACGAGCAGGCCGCCCTGGCCCGGCGGCAGCGAGTTGCCCTCCTTGTCCACCACGTCCGCCACCACCCCGGGCATCGCCTTGCCGACCTTGCCGGGGCGCGCCTCGAAGGTGGGCAGCGTGCCCAGGACGGGCCCCGCGATCTCGGTCTGCCACCAGTTGTCCACGACCATGCCGTCTGCCTGCCCGACGAGGTGCTCCTGAGCCCAGCGGTGCGCCTCGGGATTGAGGGGCTCGCCCGCGCAGGCCACGAGGCGCAGGCGGGAGAGGTCGTAGCGCGACGGCGCGTCGGGCCCGTGGCTCATCCACATTCGAATCGCGGTGGGCGCTGTGAACATGACGTTCACGCCGAACCGCTCGCACAGCTCCCAGGTGACCTCGGCGTTGGGATAATCCGGCACGCCCTCCCGCACCAGCACGGTGGCCCCGATGGACAGCGGCCCGTACACGATGAACGAGTGGCCCACGATCCAGCCGATGTCGCTGGTGGACCAGTAGATGTCCCGGTCGCCGATCTGGTAGAAGGCTCGCGCCAGGAACGTCACGCCCACCATGTAGCCGCCCGTCGCGTGGACGACGCCCTTGGGCTTGCCCGTGGTGCCGCTTGTGTAGAGGATGAACAGCGGGTCCTCGGAATCCATCGGCTCGGGCGCGCAGTGGATCTCGCGCGGTTCCTGGATGTCGTAGAAGTCCACCTCGCGCTCGCTCTCGAAGGTGACCGGCTCGTCACCCGGGCGGGAGCCGCGACGGTGGACCACAACCCACTCGACCTTCGCGTCGTCGCGGACCGCCTCGTCCACCGTGGGCTTGAGCGGGATCCGCTTGCCGCGCCGGTAGGTGTAGTCCGAGCAGACGACGACTCGGGCGCCGCTGTCCGCGATGCGGCTGGCGAGCGCCTGGGTGCCCATCCCCGCATAGACGACGCTGTGCACGGCGCCGATCCGGGCGCAGGCGAGCATGGTGATGATCCCCTCGGGGACGAGGGGCATGTACACCACCACGCGATCTCCCTTCGCCACCCCGAGCCGCTTGAGCGCGTTGGCGAAGCGGTTGACCTCCCGGTAGAGGCGGGCGTAGGTGTAGGTGTGCTCCTCCCCGTCCTCGCCGATCCAGATGAGCGCCGCCTGGTTTCGGCGGTCGCCGTGGACGTGGCGGTCGAGGCAGTTGGCCGACGCGTTGAGCTTGCCGCCCAGGAACCAGGCGTGGTCCGGCGGGTTGAACTCCGACACCTTCGAGTACGGCTCCGTCCAGTCCACCAGCGCCGCCTGCTCGGCCCAGAAGCCGTCGGGATCCTTGGCCGCCCGGTCGCGCTCGACCGCGTCGTTGCGCAGGTAGGCGTTCCGGGCCAGCGCGAGTGGCGGCGGGATGACGCCCTCGTTGTGCATCAGGGCCGAGATCGCGGCCTGCTGGGACTCCGTCAGCTGGATGTCGGTCATCGGGGGACTCCGGACGTCGCAGGGGTGCGCGCAGACGAGTGGGGACGCGCGATCAGCGGATCGTAGACGCATCGGCGCCGCGCGACGCCCGGCTGCGGCAAGATTGGGCGCACCGCCGCCCGGCCCGTCCGGCAGGGCGCGGCAGGAAGGAGGGCGCGAGCACGATGGGCGCGCGAGTGCTGGTGGCGTACGCGAGCAAGATGGGCTCCAATGCCGAGATCGCCCAGGCGATCACGGCGACGCTGCTCGAGGCGGGCCTGGAGGCGGAGGCGCTAGCCGTATCCGACGCCAAGGACCTCACGCCGTATGACGCTGTGGTGCTGGGCAGCGCCCTGTACGCGGCCCACTGGCAGCGCTCGGCCCACCGGTTCGTCGCCCGGCAGCGCGCGGCGCTCGCCGCCCTCCCGCTGTGGCTCTGGAGCAGCGGCCCGCTGGACCGCGCCCTCGCTGCGCGAGACCTGCCGCCGGCTGCCAATGTCCTGGAGACCATGGGCGAGCTGCCCTTCCGCGGGCACCGCACGTTCGGGGGCCGGCTGGACCCGGCGTTCCCCGGGATCGACGAGCAGATCCTGCGGACGCACCCCGTCGGCGACTTCCGCGACTGGGCCGCCATCCGCGCCTACGCCCTCGAGATCGCCCGCTCGCTGGCGGGGGCCTGAGGCCGCCCTGGCAGGTCGCTAGCGCGGCAGCGCCGAGGTCGGCCAGGGCTCGGACGGGTCGGCGGCGACACACCACGTAAACCGGTCGCCGCGGGCCCAGTCCCGCGAGTCCGCGCCGGTCACGAGCGGCACCGGCCCGCCGGGCGCGGGCGAACCGAAGGCCGTCGCGAACGCCGAGGCGCACGGGGCCGCGGCCTGGGCCGCGACCGTGGCGTAGGGCGGCACGGTGGCCGCGGGCCCGAAGCCCCGGATCGGCACCTGTGCCAGCGGCTCGAAGTTGTGCGGCAGGATGCACAGCGTCTCCGACACGGTGATCGGCGGCGTGGGCACGGCCTGGCCCTGCGCGAGGCCAACCACCACCAGGCAGGTGCTGCTCGACTCGTGGGCGGTCTCGTTGCCGGTCGGCTGCAGCGCCAAACCCGCCAGGATCGCGATCGCCACCGCCCAGACCGCCAGGTAGGCCGTGCCGCCGTCAAGGCTGCCCACCGGGACCACCCGGTCGAGGTCGGGCGCCTGCCCGCCCGCGGCGCGCGTCGCCGCCGTGCCCGGCCTGGGGCGGTCCGGCAGCGGCATGGCCCGCGCGCGGACGCCGCGGCGCACGGTGCGCCACGACAGCGGGCTCCAGTGCCAGCAGCTCGCGCACTCGAGGCCGTGGCGCACGCCCAGCGGGACGATCCCGATCGGCCCCAGCTCCAGCCAGCGGTACTGCCGCTCCACGCGGTGGGGGCCCACCCGCCCGCAGGCCGGGCACTCGTCCACCTTGACGCCGAGAGTGCCGGAGCGCCACGCGACGCGGAACGGGCGCCTCACGGCTGGCCGCCACGCGCGCGTCGGCCGTCCGGGGGGCGTCGGCTGCCCCGTGGCCGTGTCCCCTCCCCCGCCCCACTCGCCCTGCGCATCGTCACGAGACGGCACGCGAACCCGGGTCGGGGCCCGCCGGCCACGCGCCGATCTCGGCCGCCCACAGGTCGGCGCCAAAACTGGTGTGGAGCGGCGGCGCCGGCGTCACGAGGAAGGTGCGGGCGCCGCCCTCGCCCCGCTCGGCGCGGAGGAACGATGCTGGCGCCGGCGGCCGCGCGTGGAGCCCGGCCGCGAGCTCGTGGTGGTGGGTGACGAGCCACACCTCGACGCCGGCCGCGACCAGGCCCCGGACCACCGCATCGGCGATCGCGGAGCCGTCGCGCTCGTTCACGTTGGACAGCGGCTCGTTGAGCAGGACCAGGCTGCCCGGCCGGACGCGGCCCACGAGATCGCTCAGCCGCCGCAGGTCGGCGTCGAGCCGTCCGTCCGCCGTGCCGCCCTCCTCGCCCCGGGGGAAGTGCGCGACGATCCCGTCGGCCGGCGCGGCGCGACACGAGGCCGCCGCCACCGGCATGCCCGCGGCCAGCATCATCCGCGCGACGCCCACGGCGCGGAGGAGGGTGGACTTGCCGCCGCCGTTGGCGCCGGTCACCACGACCAAACGCGCGCCGGCACAGGCGACGTCGTTCCCGGTCACGCCGCCCCCGATCGCCAGGGCGAGGCAGGGGTCCGCGATGGCGCCCGCCTCGAGGCCGGGCTCGCCGGTCGGGAGCAGCCCCGGCATCGCGGTCGCGAGGCCCACCTCCCGCAGGGCGGCGTCGAGGTTCGCGCAGCCGACGAGGAACGCGGCCTCGTCCCGCAGGCGGCGGCAAAACGAGAGCAGGTGCCCCGCCGATTCGGCCACCGCGCCGGCGGCCGGGGCGACCGCCGCCGCCCGCAGCTCGCCCAGGGCGTTCATCGCGTTCTGGTCGTGGAGGGCGACGTCCACGGCCAGGCCGTGCGCCCGCTCGCCCCCCAGCCGGTCGCGCAGGCGGCCCCGGGCGCTGGCCTCCCGCCGCAGGACCAGGCCGCCCGGCCGGTTGCCGGGGCCGAGGGCCGCGGACGCCACGAGGGTCCGCTCGCCGAGACGGGCCAGCAGCTCGCGGGCGGTGGCGAGGAACGCGTCGTCCACGTCGGCCGCCAGGCGGTCGGCCAGGCCCAGCAGCGCCGGCGACTGCAGCCGTGAGCGCTCCCGGGCGAGCAGGTCCCGGATGGAGGCCACGGCGGCGAGGAGGCCGGCGAGCACGTCCGCGGAGCGCTGCAGCACCAGCTCCGCGTTGCGGAGGGCCCCGCCCCAGACGCGGCGCTCGGCCTCCACTGCGTCGGTGGCGAGGCGGTAGAGCTCGCGCACCGTCTCCGGGCAGGCGATCGCGTCGGCGACCACGGCCTGGCGCGCCCGCACGGCCTCCACCGTCGGCGCGGCGCCAAAGCGGTCGCCTCCCCGGACGCCGAGCGGCAGGACGCGCCGGACGACCGCGGCCACGCGCTCGTCGCCGCCCGCCATCGCGGCGAACAGGCGCTCGAGCTCCAGGTCCGCGACCAGGTCCGGGTCCGGCTCGGGCAGGTCGTGCAGGTCCAGGTCGCGATCCGGGAACAGCAGGCCGGTCCTCACGGGGCCACCCGCGATCGGATCGCCTCGGCGTCCAGCCCGTAGCGCGCGGCCAGCAGCTGCGCGTGGGCCAGGCCGTCCGCCGGCCGCCTCGCGAAGCGATACGTCCGCGCGGCGGGGTCGTCTGGCGCCTCGACCGCTGCGACGCTCACGACGCCGGGCTCCTCCGCCAGCTCCTCGAGGAACGTGACCGCGACCGCCCTGGCCCCGCGCCCGGCGAGCAGCGCGAGGAGCCGCCGGGTCAGCTCGAGCGCGTCGGCGGCCGTGGTGGACGCGAACGGCTCGTTCGCCACGACCAGCGTCGCGGGCGAGGCGGCGTCGAGGAGCGCGCGCACGCCGCGGAGCTCGGTTCGGAGGCGGCCGCCGGGGTCCTGGAGCCGCTCCGGCCGGTCGAACACGGTCCCGACGCGAGCGGCGAGCGGGACGGTGGCGCGGGCCGCGGGCACCGGGCACCCGGCGGCCGCCAGGACGTGCAGCTGGCCCACCGCGCGGGCGAAGGAGGTCCGGCCCCCCGTGCCGGGGCCTGTCACCACCACCAGCCGCTCGGCCGGCGCGAGGGCGAGATCGCTCGTCTCCACGCCCCGGCCATCGGCGACCAGCCGCCGCGCGAGCGCCAGGTCGAACAGGCCCTCCGCCACGAGCGACCCGTCCGTCGCCAGGGCCGGGTAGCCGCAGCGGAGCCCGGCCGCGCGGAGCGGCGCGAGCAGGTCCAGGACCGCGAGGTACCACGCCGCGTCGGCCTCGACGGCTGCCATCGTCGGCTCGACGATCGGCTGCTGCGCCGCCACGACGGCGGCCAGGCGGGCGAACGGCTCCGGCGCCAGGCGCACCACCCGCGCCAGGACCTCCGCCTCGATCGGGTTCATGTCCAGGGCGTCGAACGTGTCCACGCGCAGCGGGACCGGGTCGTGCTCCCGCAGCCGGGCGAAGGTCGCCCGGATCTCGGCGGCGAGGTCGGGCTCGTCGCGGGCAGGCCCCACGACGACGCGCCCCTGGCCGATGCGGAGGCGGTACGCAACCCCGTCCAGCGCCGCGTGGGCCTCGGCTGCGTCCGCCC
>JAKAMV010000337.1 GCA_021812735.1 Chloroflexota bacterium
CGAGCTGGGCCGCGACATCCTGCGCCAGGGTGTCGCCACCGGGAGGCGGCCGGGGCACGTGTACCGGCGCACTGGACGCCCCTGCCCGCGGTGCCGGGCGCCGATTGGCGTCGCGCGCCAGGGGCCGGACCTGCCGAGGCTCACATTCTGGTGCCCCGGCTGCCAGGGGCCCGGGCCAGACGAGGGGTGAGCGGACAGGCCTGCCGCCGCCCTCTCGCCACCGCCCGCCGCCGGCCGGTCCTGGTGCTTCGGCCGGGTCGGGCGCTTCGGCCGGGCCGGGTGCCGCCGCACTCCCGGCGCGAGGGGTCCGGTCCCGGCGGCGGGGCGCGTGCCGGCGGAGCGTATGCTGCCGCCCGTGAACACGCAGCCGCATCCGCTCCGCCTGCGCTGGCTCCCGGTCCTGGTGCCCACCGTGGTGGTGGCCGTGCTCGAGGAGGTCAGCGACACGTTCTGGGACCAGGCGCTGCCGTTCCCGCTGGACAACCTGCTGGTCAGCGGCGCGGTGTTCCTGTTCAGCCTGATCACCGTGTTCTACGCCTTCCGCCACATCGACCGCCTGACCGATGCCATCCGCGCCCGGAATGCGGAGCTGGAGGCGCGAAGCGCGTCGGGCCGGGCGCTCAACCGCGTGTCGGTCTCGATCGCCGCGGAGACCGGCCTCGAGCACGTCCTCCGGGCCGTGGTCGTCTATGCCCGCGAGCTGCTCGAGGCCGATGTGGCGGTGCTGCTCCTGGAGGGGCCCGACGGTCGCCTGGTGCTCCGGGCCTCGGACGGCCTGGCGCCGGACGGGGCTGCGGCGCAACGGCCGGACTGGGCAGATGCCGCCGACACCCCGGACGCGGACGCGATCCTGGCCTTCGTCGACCCCGGCCGGGCGGTGGCGCGGCTCTCGGCGCCGCTCCAGCGAGGCGGCTCGACGATCGGCGTGCTCGCCGTCGGCAGCGCGCAGGTCCGGGGCTTCGACGTCGACGAGGTGGAGACCCTCTCGTCGCTCGCCGGCCAGGCGGTCCTCGCCATCGAGCACGACCGCCTCGAGATGCGGCTCCGCGAACTGGCGGTGGTGGACGAGCGCGAGCGCATCGCCCGCGAGCTCCACGATGGCATCGCCCAGGTGCTGGGCTACGTGAACACCAAGAGCCAGGCCGTGGACGGGTATCTCGAGGCGGGCCGGATCGAGGATGCGCGGGTCCAGCTGGCGGAGCTGGGGTCGGCGGCGCGGGCGGTCTACGTGGACATCCGGGAGTCGATCATCGGGTTGCGCGGGCCGATCGAGCCCGGACAGGGCCTGGGCGCGGCGCTCGCGGCGCACGCGCGGCGGGCGGCCGAGGCGTCGCGCTTCGGGCTGGAGCTCGCGATCGACCCGGCCACCGAGGCACTGCGCCTGGACGCCGACGCGGAGGCGAACCTCTACCGCATCGCCCAGGAGGCGCTGACCAACGTGCGCAAGCACGCGGGGGCCGGTCGAGTGCGGCTGGCGACGCGGCTGGACGGCGGGCTGCTGACCGTGTCGGTCGCCGACGACGGGCGCGGCCTGCCGGCGAGCGGCACCTACGACAAGCCCGGCTATGGGCTGCGGGCGATGCGCGAGCGCGCGGCGCGGATCGGCGCCACGTTCCAGCTCATGAACCAGGTGGGCGGCGGCGTGCTCGTCCGGGTCGTGCTCCCGCTGGCGGGCCACGAGCCGGAGGCGTCCGCCTCGGCGCAGGCCAACCCGTCGGCCGGCGCGACCTCGGCCTCGACCGGCGTGGGCTGAGCGGTGCGGATCCTGCTCGCCGACGACCACGCGCTGTTCCGGGACGGCGTCGCCTCGCTGCTTGGCGCATGGGGCCACGCCGTGGTCGGGCAGGAGGCTGACGGCGCCGCCGCCGTGGCCTCGGCGCTCCGGCTGCGGCCCGACCTGGTGCTCATGGACATCGCCATGCCCGGCGGCGGCGGTCTGGCTGCGACCCGACGGCTGGCCGCAGAGGCGCCCGAGATCGCGATCGTGATGCTCACCGCGTCGGAGGGCGTCGACGACCTGTTCGCCGCCATCAAGGCCGGAGCCCGCGGCTACCTGCTCAAGAACCTCGAGTCGGGCGAGCTGCGCGGCATGCTCGACGCCGTCGAGCGCGGCGAGGCGGCGATCACCCCGGCCATCGCGGCGCGCATCCTGGCCGAGCTGGCGCGGCCGGCCTCGGCGCCCGCGAGGGACCCCGATCCCGACCACCTCACCGAGCGCGAGCTCGACGTGCTCCGCCTGGTGGTCCGCGGCCTGCGCAACAAGGAGATCGCGGCCGGGCTCGGGATCAGCGAGAACACCGCCAAGTTCCACCTGCGCAACATCCTCGACAAGCTGCACGCCCAGAACCGGGCCGAGGTGGTGGCGCGGGCGATGCGCGAGGGCCTCGTCGAGGACGCCTGAGGGGCGCCCTCCCGTCGGCCGCGGAGCACGGCTGCCCGTTCGGGAGCCCTCAGCGTGCGGGCGGCCCCGCCTCGAGGTCGGTGCACGCCTGGCACGTCCCGTAGAAGTCGAGCTCGTGCGAGGCGACGCGGAAGCCTGCCGGCGCCTGCCAGGCCGCCGCCGCGCACCCGTCCACCCGCACCACCCGCCCGCACCGCGTGCAGATCGCGTGGTCGTGGTGGTCGCCGCCGCAGTACGCGTAGCCCACCGCCCCGGACGCCAGGACGGCCCGCTTGACGTGGCCGGCGGCGCCCAGCCGCTCGAGCGTCCGGTAGACCGTCGCGAGGCTGGTGGACGGCGCGGCGGCCCGCGCCCCGGCCAGGACCTGCTCGGGCGTCTGGAGCCGGTCGGCCGCGGCCAGCGCAGCGACGATGGCCTGCCGCGGGCCGGTCGCCGCGCCCCCGAGGGCGTCGAGGGCCGACGTGACTCGGTCGTCCGCGCCGGCGCGCCCGCCAGCCGGGCGGCGGCCCTTCGTCGTCATCGGACGTCTGCCGGGACCGGGGCGAGCGTCCGGACGCGCCGGACGGCCCGGACGAAGCTGCCCGCGGCGATGACGGCCACGATCACCGCGACCAGGACCAGGCCCGCGTTGACGCGGTCGAGGTTGGGGATGCCGATCCCAGTTGGCAGGCCGGCGTCGAACGCGTCGGCAACGCGCGGCAGCAGCAGGGAGACCAGGCCCCACGCCGCGAACAGGAGGCCGCCGTAGAGGAGCGTGTTGCCGGCCACCGCGCGCGAGACGTAGTTCATGGCTGCGGCGCCCAGGTGGCGCGACCGCATCCACGCGCCCAGCGCGGCCCCGGCGAGCGCCTGGACGAGCATCGTCCCCACGCCGAACAGGAGCCCGGGCAGGAAGGCGAGCGCGGCGCTGGGCATGGCCGGGGCGAGGACCGTGTAGATGATCACCGCGAAGGCACCCGTGCCCCAGCCCGCGATGAAGCCGTGGACCAGCGTCATGCGCACCGGGATCGGCCGGTCCTCGGCCGAGGGCATGCCGTCGGTCCCGTCGTCCTGGCCCACCCGGACGACGCGGTGGAGAAGGCGCTCCAGCCACTCGGTCAGGTGCAGCTCGCGTCCGAGTCGCAGGATGTACAGCCCCGACGCGGCCATCACGACCCCGACCAGCAGGTCGATCCATGCGTTGAGGGCGCCGCTGGCGAGGACCGGCGCCAGGGCGAGGAAGGCCAGCTCAGAGGCGATCGCGCGCTGCGCCGCGAACGCGGCCGAGAACAGGAGGCCCGCCTTCATGCCCTGCCTCCCCGACGCGGCACCGATGGCATAGCTGACGGTGATCGGCCAGGTGTGCTCGTCGGGCGTGATCCCGTGGAGGACGCCGAGCAGGAACGAGACGGCGAGGATGCCGAGGATTCCGGAGCCCGCCCCGGCGGTGAGGGAGGTGGTGATGAGCATCGCGGGTGAGAGGTCCTAAGTGAGAATGAGTCGCATTCGCTGGCGCAAGTATCGTCGGGTCGGACGACGATGTCAAACGGCGTCCGGCCGGGTGTCGAGCGTCCGGCCGGGTGTCGAGCGTCCGGCCGGGGTGTCGGCGCAAGGACCGTCGCGGCGTGCCCGCGACGGGGTCGCCGCACCGGTCGGGCGGAGCGCCCAGAACCCCGCGCGGCCCGAGCCGAACGGCCCCCCGGGCCCACCCGAAATGACGGGCAGCCCGCCCACTCGGGCGGGCGTGGTGAGAGCCCCCCGCAGCGTCGACGATCGCCGCAGCCACAAGGAGGCGGCGTATGGGCTATCGCATCGACATCAATCACGCGGGCTGCATCACCTGCGGCATCTGCATGGACGTGTGCCCCGTCGAGGCACTCGACATGTCGCGGCCCGACCATCCGGGGATCGAGACCGGACCGGTGGGTGGCAAGCCGCTGCCGTGGGCCATGGAGCGCCCGCTGCAGGTGGGCGAGTGCATCGGCTGCGGCATCTGCATCCGCGAGTGCCCGCCCGCGGTCATGACCCTGGTCGAGAAGCGGGGCGAGCAGATCCCGCTGGCCCCCCGCCAGGGGCCCATCGAGCGGCCGTCGCCGGTGGCCGCAGACGAGGCCTGGCTGCCGCTCTCTGAGGTGACGCGCGAGGCGCTCAAGCCGGTCCACCCCACGCCCTGGGGCGACCTCTTCCCGTGGGTGACCCGCAGCCGGCCGAAGCCCTGGCAGACCTGGATGACCATGGTCGACGAAGGGCCCGCCAGCCCCATCGCGCCGTGCCAGGAGGCGTGCCCGGCCGGCACCGACGCCGGCCGCTACGTCGGGCTCGTGGCCCAGGGCCGCTACGACGAGGCCTACCAGGTGGCCGCCGAGGTCAACCCGTTCCCGTCGGTCTGCGGCTGGATCTGCACCGCGCCCTGCGAGAGCGCCTGCCGCCGAGGCGTCCTCGACGAGCCCATCAGCATCCGAACCCTCAAGCGCTTCGCCGTCGAGCACGGCCAGCTGCCCTCGGCGCCGAAGCCGGCCAGGAGGCGCAGCGAGAAGGTCGCGATCGTGGGCGGCGGGCCGGCCGGCATGTCGGCGGCCTGGTACCTCGCCCGCCTCGGCTATCCGGTGACGGTGCTGGAGGCGATGCCAATCCCCGGCGGCATGATGGCGATCGGGATCCCCGAGTACCGCCTGCCGCGCGAGGTCCTCCAGGCCGAGCTCAAGCGAATCGTGGACGCCGGGGTGGAGCTCAAGCTCGACACCGCGATGGGCCGCGACTTCACGCTGCCCGACCTCGAGCAGCAGGGCTTCAAGGCGATCTTCCTGGCCACCGGCGCGTCCAAGTCGCGGCGGCTGGGCGTCCCCGGCGACGACCTCCGGGGCATGATCCCCGCCACGCGGTTCCTCAAGGAGGTCAATCTCGGCGAGAACCCGCGCCTGGCGGGCGACGTCATCGTCGTCGGCGGCGGGTCAACCGCGATGGACGCTGCGCGCTCCGCCAAGCGCTCCGGCGCCTCGTCCGTCTCGATCGTCTACCGCCGCGGCCGCGCTGACATGCCGGCCCAGGAGGAGGAGGTCGACGCCGCGGAGCGGGAGGGCATCGCGATCCTCGGGGGCCTCGCGCCGCGCGAGGTCGTCGGCCGTGACGGCCAGGTCGTTGCCCTGCGCCTCGACGTGACCGCGCCGTCCGGCAAGCCCGACCACAGCGGGCGGACCGTGTGGTCCCCGACGGGCGAATCCCGCGAGCTGCCCGCCGCCGCGATCCTCGTCGCCATCGGCGAGGAGCCGGACCCGTCGATCCTCCCCGAGGGCGCGGGTATCGAGGTCAGCGGCTGGGCCGGCATCGTGGCTGACCCGAAGACGCTGGCCACCGGCCGCGCGGGCATCTTCGCCGGCGGCGACGTGGTGTCCGGGCCCAAGACCATCATCGAGGCCGTGGCCGCCGGTCGGCGCGCCGCGGGCTCGATCCACGAGCACCTCTCGGGCGCCCGCAACGGCGAGGCCGAGATCATGAAGGCCGTCCGCGTGACGACCCCGGCCGAGCGGTCGCTGCGGCTGGACATCGCCGACAAGCCCCGCCTGCACGCAGCCCTGCCGATGGTGGACACCGGCAGCTTCAAGGCGACGCAGGAGGGCTTCGACGAGACGGCCGCACGGAGCGAGGCGTCCCGCTGCTTCCGCTGCGACGCCGTGTACGGCTGCCCGTCCGTCCGGGTGGCCGCCGGCCGCGGGCCGGCCGACTCGCGCATCGGCGGACCCACCGCGTCGCATGCGCCGGTCGCCGCTCCCGGCCCGCTCACCCCCGCCACGCCACCGTCCCGCCAGCTCACTTCGGGAGGAGCCCAGTGAACGCAGACCAGGTTTCAGGCCTCTTCGACGCCGGCGAGGCGTTCGTCGAGGGAACGATCGCCGCCGCCCTCGTGATCCTCTGGATCCTGACGGTGGCCCTCCACCTCGCACGGCCGTACATGGCCAGGACCACCGGCAAGTTCACGCTCCGCCTGGGTGCCGACCTGTGGTGGATCATCTACGTCGGCCTGCGCGACATCATGCTGCTCCAGGTCTTCCTCGGCTCGTTCATCTTCTTCTACCCGGACGTCGTGGGCGGCAAGGCCTTGCCGGTCACGGGCGGCCTCGCGGCCGTGTGCGCGTTCGCCGCCCTGCTGATCAAGCTCATGACCAAGGGCGACGCGGACCTCGGCTGGATGCGGGCGCAGGTGGCGCTCGTGGGCCTGGGCGCGGTCCTGTACATCACGCCCTATCTGTTCGGCCCCCAGACCCAGCTGCTCACCGGCTCGCGCCTGCTCGACCTCTCGAACGTGCTGACGTCGTCGCAGAACCCGGCGCTCGCCGAGCCGCTGGCCTACATCTCCGCGGCCCTGACGGGCATCCTCGGGATCGTCGCGGTCGTCTACAACTTCCGGCTCTCGAGCCGGCAGACCAAGGCCCACTAGGAGGAGCCGGTCCGATGCTGAGTGGCGACGATCTTGCCAATGCGATCACCAACGGCGGCGCCAACTGGATGGTGCTGTCGGTCGCGGCGATCCTCCCCATCCTGTGGGCGTTCACCCTCTCGCTGCACTTCGCGCGCCCGTACGTGCTGCGGTTCCTGCAGAGCCTGACGCTCCGCTTCGGCGGCGACGTGTGGTGGCTGAGCTACGTGCTGACCCGCGACGCGCTGCTGGTGATCACGCTGTGCCTGTCGGTGGTGTTCCTGTTCCCCAACGTCTACCTGCGCGGTGCGGGCCTGGGCGTCACGGCTCCCGTCGCGACCGTGGTCCTGATGTGGGCCGCGCTGGTCAAGCTGCTGCGCGACCCTGACGACAACCCGTCCGACTGGCGGCTGCAGAGCAGCCTGCTGGTCGTCGCCTCGGTGCTGTACATCGTCCCGCAGATCTACGGGATGGAGGCTGCGGACCCGGTCTCGGCCTTCCCCTGGTCGGGCGCCCTCGCCTCGATGACCACGGTGACCCGCAACGGCGTGGACTACGCCGCGCCCCAGCCGTACGCGCCGGCGATCCTGTGGATCTCGCTCGCCCTGCTCGGTGTCACCGGCGGGCTCGTGTTCCTGCGGTTCTTCCTGCGCCTCGGCACCAAGGCGGCCGGCGAGGCCTCCTCGACGGTGGAGGCCTGACCTCCTCCCGGCATCCCGTGCGGGCCGTCCCCCCGCGGCCCGCCGCCGCCCCGGACCCCTCGACGGCGCCACCGATCCCCACGGTGGCGCCGTCGGGCCGTCTCGGCGGGTGGGGCGAGACTCGCGCTCGCCGTGAGGACGGCGCACGCCCGCGTATCATTCCCGCCCTATGTGCGAGCAGTTCATCGGGCGTGCCGAGGCGCCGTTCCGGCTCGACGAGCTCTGGCCGCTGACCGAGAGGCTCGAGCGGTTCGGCCTCGCAGGCTTCGGCTGGGGTGCGGCCTGGGTGGATGGCGCCGGGGCGATTCGCGTCCACCGCGACGTCCGCGCCTTCCGCGACGACCCGGGTCGCGACTTGCTGGGCGCGACCGAGACGACCGCGCTGCTCGTCCACCTCCGCCGCCCGTCGCGCCTGTCCACCCTCCAGCTGCCCGACACGCAGCCCTTCGAGGACCCGGCCGGTCGCTTCGCCTTCAGCCACAACGGCGACCTGCGCGACTACCAGGCGGCCCGGGCGCGGTACCGCCGTGCGGGCCGGATCCACGGCCGCGCGGACAGCGAGGTGGGCGAGCGCTGGCTCGAGGACGCGTGGTCCGAGACCGAGCCGGTGGGCCACCTCCTGGGCACCCTGCACGACGCGTTCGGCGGCGAGGCCAACTTCGGCGTCCTGACGTCCGACGGCACGCCCTACCACTACGCGGGCAACCCACAGAACCCCGTGTTCACCTTCCGCCTCGGGCGGATCGGCATCGCCGCCACGGCCCTGTACTCGATCGACCGATCGGTGTTCCGCTTCTGCGCCCCCGGGGCGACGGACCGCGCGCTGGTGCAGCTGCACTCGACGGTGACGCTCGGCCCGGCTGGCCGGCCGATCGAGCCCGTCACCCGGCGCTGACGGCGCGCCGCAGCCCGAACCGGGTCGCGGGGGGTGAAACCGGACCGCGGTCAGTCGCCGATCTGCACCGACTTGCGGCCGCCGCTCGCGGTTCCCCGGCGCGCCGGCCCCGTGTTCGTCGGCGCCAGGCCCAGGAACCGCGCGGTCGTCCGCCCGAGCGCCTCGCGCGCCCGCACGGCTGTCGCCGCCGGCGCCTCTCGGAACGCCCGGCCCCAGGCGCCCGCCCACGCCCGCAGCTGCGCCCACGCGGTCCGCCAGGCGCCCAGGTGCAGGAACGCGAACGGGTGCTCGAGCCGCCACCACCAGGGCACGATCGACCACGCGAAGACCAGGTAGTCGGCACGCACGGGACGGCTGCCGAAGCCGAACAGCGCCTGCAGCTGGATGATCGTCAGGGGCAGCATGACGAGCGAGAGGAGGCCCGACAGCGCCAGCCAGACCAGGCCCCAGCCCCGGGCCTTGGCGGGCAGGACGGGCCACGCTGCGGCGGGCACCCACTTCATCCAGGTCGCGAGGGCCCAGATGAGCCCGCCCGCCCGCCCGTCGACGAAGTGCGCGCCGAACAGGGCGACTGCAAGCAGCAGGTTGATGTTCCCGGTGTCGATGTTGGCGCCGAACGGGATGGCAAGGATGGCGATCAGGATGGCCGTGGGCAGCGGGCGGCGAGCGTACGCCCAGCGGATCGACCACAGGAGCAGCAGCAGCCCGGCCCCGCGCCAGGCGAACCACGCCACCTCCCACGGGAGCATCGCCCACGGGAGGAAGAGCGGCAGCATCCACGGCGCGTAGACGTAGGGCAGGAACGGGCCGGTCGGGTGGTAGGGGTTGCCGCCGTCGAGCCACAGCC
>JAKAMV010000338.1 GCA_021812735.1 Chloroflexota bacterium
GACGCCCCGACCGCCAGGGCGCCCGGGCGCACGAATGGCGCGTCGGCGGCGGCGCGCCGGCCGCCGAGGATCAGGACGCGGACCACCCGGGGCAGGATGACCGTCATGCCAACGACGTACACGCCCGCAACGGCGCCCAGAAGGGCCTGCGCACCCGATGCGCTCGCGTGGGTCGGGAGGTAGACGGTCGCGATGAGGACGAAGGCGATGGCGCCCGGAACCAGCAGCGAGCGAGCGCTGCCGGCGGTCGCGCCAGCACGATGGGCCGGACCGCCGCCGCGCGCGCCACTCATCTAGGTGTCTCCCGGATCGCCTGGGAGGCCTTCACCGCCCGGCTGAGCCGCTCCGCCCTCCACGCCACGAGGCCGCCCGCGACCGCCAGCACGGCGACGAGGAGGAGGATTGCCGCCTCCTCGAGTCCGGACCTCGAACGGCCGACCACGGTCTCGGCCGCGGTCGTCGAGGTGCTCGCCGAGCCCGCGGCGGCGGAGACCTGGAGCGACGCCGTCAGTGTCTCGTCGCCGATGGCGCGGAGCTCGAAGGCTCCGGTCGGGACGTGCGCGGGAATCTGGAGGTCCTTGCTGAACATGCCGGTGGCGTCGGTCTTGACGACGCCGAAGTCGATGACCATGCCGTCGCCTGCGAGGACGAGGTCCCGGTCGCTGTCGGGCTCGAGTCCGGTCCCGGCGAACACGACGGTGGCGCCTGCGTCGACCGACGCGGGCTCGACCTGGACGGAGGCCTCGCCAGAGCCGCTGTGCGCGGTGACGATGCCGATGGGGACGACCAGGGCGGCCAGCGCGGCCGCGAGGACGAGGGTGCGGCGCATCAGCGCTGTTCCTTTCTGCGAGCATCGCCTAGGAGGGGCCGCATGAACCCCGCGGACCCGGCGGCGATGCCTGCGAGCCCGGACGCGAGGAGGAGGACGGCGGCGAGCGGCGCGGTGCCGGGTCCGCCGCCGATGGCGATCTCGACGAGGCCGAGGCCCACGCCGAGCAGGAGGACCCGCAGGACGAGCGTGCTCATCCCATCGCCCCCTGCACGTGGGCCACCGGCACCGTCACGAGCGCGTACAAGACGAGCAGCACGGCCGCGATTGCGGCGAGGGCGCCGATCGCCATCACGAGCCGACGTCGACGGGGCGAGCGGTACGGGCTGCGGTCGAGGAACGGCAGCGCCGCGAGCGCCGCGAAGACGACTGCCGGGACCCAGAGCAGGGCGGGCAGGCCGAACCAGTCCTCGAACGGGTAGAAGACCAGGAACATCCAAGGCGGCTTCGTGGTCTCAGTGCCCGGGATGGGGCGGTCGCCGAGTGGGGCGGGGACGACCGCGGCCAGCACGACGGCGACCGCGAGCAGGACGAGCCCGAACCCGGCCATCCGCACGATGTGGGCGACGAACGTCGACCCGGTGCGCTCCGGCGCGGGGCCGCCGTCGACGGCCACGTCGGCCTCGGCCGGCAGGGAGGGGATCCCGTGGCGCTTGACGAGCAGGAAGTGCGGGATGAGCAACAGCATCCCGATCGCCGGCAGGATCACCACGTGGGCGAGGTAGAGCCGTCCGATGATGGGCAGAGTCGCCGCGAAGTCGGTCGAGAACCAGGTGCCGAAGGCGCCGATCAGATTGCCGATCTCGACGTTGTGGCCGAGCGCCTCGTAGCCCTCCTGGTCCCACTTGAGGACGGTGCCGGTGAAGATGAGGCCGAGGGTCACCGCGAGAAGGCCGAGGCCGATGAGCCAGTTCGCCTCGCGCGGGCGCTTGTAGGCCGCGGTCGTGAAGACCCGGCCGAAGTGGAGGAGGACGGTCGCCATCACGATGTTCGCGGTCCAGAAGTGGACGCCGCGGACAATGTCCCCAAACGGGACGGTGTTCATGATGTAGACGACGCTCTCGCGCGCGGTCGCTGCCGTCGGGTGGTAGTACTGCGCGAGCCACACCCCGCTGGCCGCGAGGATCAGGAACCCGAAGAACGAGATCCCTCCGAGGATGTAGCCGATGCCGTTCGCGTGGGCGGGCACGGGATAGGCGAGGCCGCTGATGCCCAGCCGCTCGTCGATTGCGGCCCAGCTCAGGCGGCGCCGCCGGGGCGCTGCGACTGCCGCATTGGCCATGGTTGCCGATCTCCTGTCTGACTACGGTGGGCGCTCAGTGGCCCACGACGAAGTTCAGCCGCCGAGGCTGAATCCCTGATGAGCGCGGTCTGAACGGTCGGTGAGGAAGTGACGGCACCTGGTCGCGGCCCGGGTACGGCTCGCTCAGGCGTGTGGAAACGGAGGCGGGCGGGATCCGCACCGAGGTGGATCCCGCCCGCTCGGCGGCCCATCGCAGGAGCCGCGTGGACGGCGGCCCGGGGGGAGGCCAGGCACGTCCGGTCGACAGTCGGTGGCGTGCCCGTGTCCGACGACCGGTCCACCGCCTGCCGCCCTCTGAGAGGGAGAGGACGACGAGAGTCTCGGGCGGCGGTCTGAGCGCAGCCTGAATTGCGGCTGAGACTTGCGCGCATCGCGCGGGTCTCAGCCGAGGTGGATCTCGAGCCGCGATGCGAGGTAGCGGCTGCCCAGCCACAGGGCGAGCGAGATCGAGACCCCCACGATGAAGACGGCGGCGGCCGACTCAGTCCAGAACGACGTCGGGAATAGCTGGGTCAGGCGCTCCACGCGCGGGTCGAACGAGAAGTTGCCCTCCGGGAAGAAGACCTGGTGGAACGCCAGCCACGCCGCGTCGAAGAACGCAACGAACAGGACCCCTGCACTTGCGCCGACGGCGGCCGTCGCGAGCGCCGCGCGGCTGACCGACCGCCACCACCGCGCGTTGCGGCAGCTCTGGATACCCGAACCGATCATGGCCGCGGCCGCGAGCGCCACGACCACCTCGAAGGCGCGCACCACGCCGAAGACGTCGCGCATGTGCCCGCGTTCGGCGGCGTCGAGGACGGGCGTGCCGCCGATGGCGACCACGAAGTCCGGCGGGCCAATGGTCGCGTCGCTGATGAGGGCCTTGGTGATCCGCGCCACCTCCGCTTCCGGTAGGCCGGCGATGCCCGCCACCCCCGCCCGCTGCTGGGCCGGGAGGACCCACCACGGGTTGAACAGCAGGGCGAGGCTCGCGCCCGCGATCAGGACCGGCGTGGCGGCCGCCGCGAGCCAGGCAGCCCGCCGTGCTTCCCGCGGCGGGCGGGCGGCGGAATGCTGCTTGCTCATGGCTGCCTCATGCCTGGCTAAGCGTTCGAGGCGACGTTCGGATCCGGGGATAAGGCCCCGACCCACGCCTACAGGAGGTTCTCATGCAGCTGATTGAGCTCACCGTTGTCGATTCGGAGGGCCAGCCCGCTGCGGATTGCGCCACCTGCGGCTCGCCCGTGCCCCCTGGGTCGGGCGTGACGGCGGTGTTCCACGGCCGCACGCTGCGCTTCCGGTGCGAGGGCTGCTTCTCCCGGTTCGTGCTCGACGCCGACCACGCGCCAGACGGGGTGGCCGCGTCATGCTGCAGCGGCGACGCCGACCACGAGTCCGCAGCGGCGCCAGGCTCGACGCCGTTCACCGAGTGGTGCATCTGATCTGCTCGTCGCCAGGGTCCCGGTCAGGCGGCACCTGGCCCCTGCGCAGCGCGGCGCCACGAGAACCGCCGTGTCTCGGCGCGAACCCTGAGCAGACCCTGGCGTGCCGCGACGTACAGGGCGATCGAGGCGACGAACACCAGGCCAGTGCCTTGGGCGACCCGACCCAGCACGAGCGCAGCCGTCAGGAGCGACAGCGCCAACCCGACAGCCGACTCGATCAGCTGCGCGGGGACGCGTCGGGCGCCAACCCGCCGGTCGGAAGACCAGATGCCCCGCCCCGCGGTGATTCGGCCTGCGCAGCACCCCGTGAGGAAGCAGCCGACTCGCCCCACGGCGACCGCGAGGAAGATCGTCGGCGCGACCGCGTCGAGGTAGCCGCCGATCGGCACCCCGAGGACGAGGGCGGAGGTCAACGCAGCGATGGGGGCCGACACCAGGAAGCCGTCGACCGACCAGCCCTCGCGCAGGGTCGCCCGGCTCGGGCCCTTCAGGCCCATGTACCAGCCCTTGGCGCCCGCCACGCCGATGAGCATCGCGAGCACCGATGCGAGGATGGCCGGGCCGACCGGAACGCCGTGGTGCGTCAGGAAGAGCGGCTGCGCCGCGATGGATCCCGCCAGCGCGATGGTCGCCGCGGCGAGGAAGCTGCCGGTCAGGACGCCTGGCGCCGCGGCGAGCGGCGCGGTCAAGGCCCAGCGGGTCCTCGCGGGTCCCGCCACGCCGACCATTTCCCAGCGGCGCCAGGACCACCCGACAAGCGGCAGCGCAGCCGGGTTGGCCGCGCGGGCGCGCTCGGGACCGACGACCTCGGCCGTGACGTCCCACTCGCCACCGGAGACGCCGTACACCCAGGTCGTGGTCGACATGGGAGTGCTCCCGGGAACGACCCCTGCGATCGTCTCGGTTCTGGAGAATGCGTCCGCGGGGGCCGGGACGCCGACAACGCCGCGGCGGCGCCCTGCCAGTCGGATCGTCGCCGTGTACGCAGGCCCGCCGGCCGGACCAGGGTCGAACCGGTGCGATACCACGAGCGCCTGCGGCTCGCCCTCAATGGCCGCCTCGGCCGCGGTACCGTGCTGCGTGGCCGCGGATGACGGCGTCGGCGACGGACCGGGGCCCGCACCACTGGGCTGCGTCGGCACGACCCCCGCGGAGGACCGGGCAGGTGCCGAGCGCGCCCGCCGTTGGGGTCGGCGCTTGGAGCTCACCTGGGAACGCCATGCGGCGACCCAGCCGCTCTAGCCATGGTGGGTCGCATCGGTCTCGTCGTGGTCGTGGGTCAGCGGCGCGCCATCGGCCCACCGCGTCGGGTCCTCGCGGAAGGTGGACGCGCAGGCGGGGTCGCAGAACCAGTAGGTCGTACCCTCGAACACGGCCGACGGTGATCCGCCGGGCGCGACCTTCATCCCGCAGACGGGATCGGTCGCGCGGTGGTCATGGTGACGTCCGTGAGCGTGCATGCACTGAGCTCCGAGTGGTCAGGATTCGACGGGTCGACCGGCGTGGTAGCCGGCACGGTGGATTACTCGCATCAGCGTCCAGGTGTCGACGGCCCCGGGCTCGGACCGCACGTATGCCGTCTCGGTCGCGGGGTTCACGTAGACGCTGCGGACGCCGGGCACTGCCGCAAGCGCGCGCTCGAGCGTGGTCGCGCCTGCGCCGCCACACCCGAGGCCGTACACCGGGATCCTGAGTTGAGGAGAACTGTCCATGGCCCGATGCTCGGGCCGCAGGCTGAGAGCCAGATGAGCCTCTCGTGAGACTTGGGCTCGGCCGGACGGCCTACTGAGGAGCGCGTTGCCTCAGTCCGCTCTGGCTGGCAGCACGATCTCCACCCGCGTGCCTCCCTCAGCGCGAGGCGAGAGCGTGATCGTCGCGCCGTGGGCGTCGGCGATCCAGCGGGCGATTGCAAGGCCCAGGCCCGTGCCCGAGGGGCGAACCTGGCGCGCCCTGCGTCCGCGGAACAGCCGCTCGAACAGGTGGTCTGCGTCCTCCTCGTCGATCCCGATGCCCGTGTCGTCCACCGTCACCACCGCCGTCTCATGGAGCGTCGCGAGGCGCGCGGTGACGCTGCCGCCGGTTGGGGTGTACCGCGCCGCGTTGTCCAGGACGATCCCGAACAATTCGCGCAGGCGGTCTGCATCGCCCTCGACGACAACGGGCTCCACGGCGGCCACCGACATCCGCACGTGCGTCGCTGCCTGTCTCTGCCGGCGGACGCAGTCCACCAGGAGCGCATCGAGCTCGACCGGCAGGAAGGTGAGCCGGGCCCCGGACTCGGCCCTCGCGAGCGAGAGGAGGTCGGCGATGAGTCGGCCCATCCGTTCGGCCTCATCCCGGGCGTCGTCGAGGATGGACGCCCGCTCTGCGGCGTCGAGGCCGGGACGTGTCGCGAGGTCGAGGTTGGCCCGGATCACGGTCAGCGGGGTGCGGAGCTGGTGCGAGGCGTCGCCCAGGAACCGCTGCAGCGCGTGGTGGCTGGACTCGAGAGCGGCCAGCATCTCGTTGAACGCGGCGGCGAGCTCGCCCACCTCGTCGGGCACCTCCGGGCGCTCAACGCGCGCCCCGAAGTCGCCCGAGAGCGCGATGGCGCGTGCCGTCTCGGTCACGTCGGCCACGGGCGTGAGCGCTCGGCGCGCGAGGAGCAGTCCGGCGACGAGCGCCAGCAGCGTCACCGCCAAGCCTCCCAGGAGGAGCGCGACCCGCACGGTGTCCAGCAGCGATCGCAGCGGTCGGGTGCTGTCCGCCCAGACGACGTACCCGAGGGTCGCCCCGCTGGGCGCGAGGACAGCCTGCACGGTGACGCGGAGGACGTCTCCCTGCACCGGGTGCTCGTGGATGTAGTGGTCGTGGCGGTCCGCGGCTGCAAGGTCGTCGGGCGTGACCGGGAGGGCCGGCTCCGCGGCGGGAGCGGAGTCGGCGATCTCGCGCCCGGCGGGGTCGAGCACGAGGATCCTCCCGCCGGTCGAGGCCAGCTGGGACACGAGCCTGGGCGTCGGCGACAGATTCCCGGCCGCGTCCACGTCCTGGCTCACGGCCCCGGCCGCGTGCTCGGCGTTGGCGACGAGCGAGTCGTCGAAAGACATCTGGAGCTCGCGGCTCAGGACGACGTACATGCCGCCGCCGAACGCGGCCAGGGCCGCGGCGAGAAGGGCCGCGTAGAGGAGCGCGAGCCGCAGGCGGATCGTGAGCGGCGGGAGGCGGATCACCCGTCCTTGAGCACGTAGCCGGCGCCGCGCACCGTGTGGATCAGCCTCGGCTCGCCACCGCCCTCGAGCTTCCCCCGCAGGTAGCGGACGTACACCTCGAGGACGTTCGACTCGCCGTCGAAGTCGTAGGACCACACGTGGTCCATGATCACGTCCCGGGTCAGCACCTTGCGCGGGTGGCGCATGAACAGCAGCAGCAGGTTGTACTCGGTCGTCGTGAGCTCGATCCGGCGCGCCCCGCGGCGCGCCTCGCGCGCGTCGACGTCGAACTCCAGGTCGGCGAACCGGAGGACCTCGCCCGCCGGGGCGGTGCGGCGGCGCAGGAGCGCGTGGACGCGCGCCAGCAGCTCCTCGAAGTTGAACGGCTTGACCAGGTAGTCGTCGGCGCCGGTCTCGAGGCCCTCCACCCGGTCGCGCACCTCGTCGCGCGCGGTGAGCATCAGGATGGCGACCTCGTCGCCGGCCGCGCGCAGCCGGCGCGTGACCTCGAGCCCGTCGATGCCGGGCATCATCACGTCGAGGACGACGAGGTCGGGCAGGTGCTCGCGCGCCTTCTCGAGGCCCTCCTCGCCCGTGGCGGCCTCGACGACGCGGTACCCCTCGTAGGCGAGGCCGCGGCGCACCACGGTCCTGATCTTGGGGTCGTCGTCGACGACCAGGATGCGCGTGGGGTCGGCCATAGCGGCGAGGTGCCTCCTGCGGTGACTGCGCCGCCGGACCGATGAGTCCGCCAGTCGCGGCGATCGTACGATGTCGCGCTCGGCGCCGTCGCCCGTGGTGGCACGGTCGCAGAGTGCGCTCCGAATCTGAGAGCAGTCTGAGCGCCCGCTGAGACTCGTGGCGTGCCGGCCCGGGGCGTTGCCGCAAACACTCCGTTGGTTCAGCATGCGCGACTCAGCGGGGCCCGATCGGACGGGCCTCCCGAGGGACGAGGATGGTCCCGGGCCGCAGGGGCCTGGCGGTCGCGGGCCCCGCCGGCGTGGGAGGGGCCGCGGCCGGAGGAGGGGGCGAGGGCACATCCGAATCCAACGGTGCGCGTGCGGCGACGTGGAGGTCGGCGAGGCGGACCGCGTCGCGGACGGCCGCGCGGTCCGCGTCAGGCGCCATCGCCGTGGCCTCCTACCGCCCCGGCGCCGCGGCCGCGAAGGCGGCCACGAGCGGCTGCGCCAGCACGCCGGTGATCACGAGCGCGGCCGCCGATGCGACCGTGACCGATGCGGCGGCGGCGCCGAGCGTGCGCATGCGCGCGGTCGCCGCGGCGAAGTAGACCGGCGCCAGCACCCGGACGTAGTAGAAGATTGAGATGACGGTGTTCACGGCCGCGAAGACCGCTAGCCACGCGAAACCGGCCTGGATCGCGACCGCGAACAGGAGTAGCTTCGCGACGAACCCGGAGAGCGGCGGCACGCCGATGAACGAGAGGAAGCTGAGGGCGAGGGCCGCCGCCTCGGCCCGGTGCTGGTCGGCCAGACCCGGGTAGTCGGCGAGCGCGGTCCGCCCGCGGAGCGTCGTGACGACGCCGAACGCGGCCAGGTTTCCCGGCACGTATGCGACGAGGAAGTACAGGAGCGCGACCATCGCGAGGTCGCTCCGCCCCAGGGCCGCTACGGCCATCAGCCCGTAGCCCGTCTGCGACACGGCCGACCAGCCCAGCAGCCGCCGCACGTCGTCCTGCCACAGGCAGGCCAGGTTGCCGAGGGTCATCGTGGCAGCCGCGCCCACGGCGACCATCGCGGCCCAGCCCAGCTCTTGCGCCGGGAGCGCCAGCACGAACCTCGCTAGGAAGACGAAGGCGCCCACCTTGGGCACGGCGAGCAGGAACCCCGCGACTGGCACGGGGGCGCCCTGCGCAACGTCGGGCACCCACACGTGCACCGGCACTCCGCCGACCTTGAACATCAGCCCGGCCATCACGAGCGCCACCGCGACGGCCGCGACCGGCCCCGCGGTCGGCGGCAGGCCGGGCAGGCGGTCGAGCGTCGTCCCCCCGGCGAGCCCGTACAGGAGGGCGACCCCCATCAGCATCGCCCCGTTCGCGAGCGCGCCCACCAGGTAGTACTTGATCGCGGCTTCGGCAGAGGCCGACGACCGCCGGTGGTAGGCGGCCAGGACGAACCCGGTGGCCGAGGAGAGGAGCATGGCGACGACGAGCTCGCTCAGCGATGTCGCGCCGGCGAGGAGCATCGCGCCGAGCGCGGAGTAGAGGAGCAGCGTGTAGTACTCGCCGTGGCGCGGGTCGCGCCTGAACCACGGCACCGACAACACGATGGTGACTGCCGTCGCCAGCAGGACGATCACGCGGGCGATCGCCGCGGCGTGGTCGCGGGCGTAGGTGCCCGCGAATGTCAGCCGCCCGGGCTCGATCAGCGCCGGCACGGTCAGGGCGAGGGCGACCGCGGTCGTCGCCAGCGCGATCCACGCGGCGCCGGCCTGACGGCCGCGCCGCGCGGC
>JAKAMV010000339.1 GCA_021812735.1 Chloroflexota bacterium
CTGCCGGCTGGTCGGGATCGGCGACCGGCTGGTGGAGCTGCCCGCCGATTCGTCCGAGGCGGACGTGAGCCACGCGCTCGCGGACCTCCAGGCGGACCCCAGGATCGCCGGGATCATCGTCCAGCAGCCGCTCCCCAAGGGGATCGGCCTGCGGGCCGTCATCGACACGCTCGACCCGATGCGCGACATCGACGGGATCCACCCGCTCAACGCGGGGCTCCTCTCGCTCGGCTACGACGGGTTCCTGCCGGCCACCGCGCACGCCAGCGTGGAGATCCTGCGGCAGTCGGGCATCCCCATCTCGGGCAAGCACTGCGTCGTGGTCGGGCGCTCCAACGTCATCGGCAAGCCCGCGGGCCTGCTGATGCTGCGCGAGAACGCCACGGTCACGATCTGCCACAGCAAGACCGAGGACCTCCCCGCGATCGTCCGCTCGGCGGACATCGTCATCGTCGCCATCGGCAAGGCGAACTTCGTCACCGGCGACATGCTCAAGCCAGGCGCCGTCGTCGTGGACGTCGGCATCAACGTCGTCGAGGGCAAGCTGGTCGGCGACGTCCATTTCGAGAGCGCGGCGCGCGTCGCGTCCGCGATCACCCCGGTCCCCGGCGGTGTCGGCCCCCTCACCAACGCGATCCTGCTCACCCACCTGGTCCAGGCCGCCCGAGCGAAGGCCACAGGCCGCATCCCGCTCGGCGCCCACTCCCTCGCAGTCCCCGTTCCGGAGGCCAACTAGATGTCGTTCCCGTCCGATCTCGAGATCGCACGCTCCGTCAAGCCCCGCCCGATCGCCGACGTCGCCCACGAGCTGGGCTACCGCGACGAGGAGATCGAGCTCTACGGCAGCAGCAAGGCCAAGGTCACGATCGAGGGCATCGAGCGCCTCGAGGCCGAGCGGCCCCGCGGCAAGTACGTGCTGGTGACGGCCATCTCCCCCACCCCGCTCGGCGAGGGCAAGAGCACCACCACGGTCGGGCTCGCGCAGGGCCTCAACCGGATCGGCAAGAAGGCCGTCGTGGCCCTCCGCCAGCCGTCGCTCGGCCCGGTGTTCGGCATCAAGGGCGGCGCCGCGGGCGGCGGCTACAGCCAGGTCATCCCGATGGAGGACTTCAACCTCCACCTCACCGGCGACGTCCACGCGATCGGCGCGGCGCACAACCTCGCGGCCGCGTTCGTGGACAACCACATCCACCACGGCAACGCGCTGGGCATCGACGCCAACAACATCCTCTGGCCGCGTGTGCTCGACATCAGCGACCGCGCCCTGCGCGAGATCGTGGTGGGCCTCGGCGGCAAGGACAACGGCTACCCCCGCCAGACCCAGTTCGTGATCACCGTCGCGTCCGAGGTCATGGCGATCCTGGCCCTCGCGAAGGACCTCAAGGACCTGCGCGCCCGCCTCGGCCGGATCGTGCTCGCCACGAGGCGGGACGGCACGCCGATCACCGCCGAGGACCTCAAGGTCGCGGGCTCCATGGCCGTGCTGCTCAAGGACGCGCTCAAGCCGAACCTGATGCAGACCCTCGAGGGCGGCCCGGCGTTCGTCCACTGCGGCCCGTTCGCGAACATCGCCCACGGCAACAACTCGATCCTCGCCGACCGCGCGGCGCTCGTGGGCGCGGACGTGCTGGTGACCGAGGCCGGCTTCGGCGCGGACATGGGCGCCGAGAAGTTCATGGACATCAAGTGCCGCGCCTCGGGCCTCAAGCCCGACGCCGCGGTGATCGTGGCCACCGTCCGCGCGCTCAAGATGCACGGCGGCGTGGGCAAGATCGTGGCAGGCAAGCCGCTCGACCCGGCCCTGCTCGAGAGCAACCCCGAGGGCGTCCGCAAGGGCGCCGCGAACCTCGCCAAGCAGATCGAGAACATGCGCCTGTACGGCGTCCCGGTCGTGGTGGCGATCAACATCTTCCCGACCGACACGGCCGAGGAGATCGCCGTGATCCGCGAGGTCGCCCTCGCGGCCGGCGCCCTCGACGCGGTCGAGGCCCGCCACTTCACCGACGGCGGCAAGGGGGCCGAGGACCTGGCCCGCGCCGTCTCGGCCGCGGCCGAGGTGGGCAGCCCCGAGTTCCACCTGCTGTACCCCGACGAGCTGCCGCTCAAGGCCAAGATCGAGGCCATCGCGACCCAGATCTACGGCGCCGACGGCGTGGACTACAGCCCGGCCGCCAACAAGGCGCTCGCGCAGTACGAGGCCATGGGCTACTCGAGCCTGCCGATCTGCATGGCCAAGACCCAGTACTCGCTGTCCCACGACGCCAAGCTCCTGGGCGCGCCCAAGGGCTTCCGGATCCCCGTCCGGGAGGTGCGCCTGTACGCGGGCGCGGGCTTCGTGACCCCGATCCTGGGCGACATGCGCACGATGCCCGGCCTCAACTCCCGCCCCGGCGGCGAGAAGATCGACATCGACGCCGACGGCAACGTGGTCGGCCTGTTCTAGGCACCGCACTCCGGACGCGGGGTCGGCCTCGGCCGGCCCCGCGTCTCTGTGCCCGGCGCAGGCGGGCGACGTCAGCCGGCCAGCAGCCCCTCGAGGTACTCGCGGTTGGCCCTGGCGGTGGCCGTCGGATCCGGCGCGGTGTCCTGCTCGATCACGTACCAGCCGTCGTAGCCGACGCCCCTGAGGGCGGCCACGACGTCGGGGATCCGCGCAATCCCCTGGCCGAGGGGCGGGAAGATGTAGTGCGCCAGCGCCCGGCCGAAGCTCCACCCCCCGGCCTTCGCCTCCGCCAGCACGACCGCGTCCACGTCCTTCACGTGGACGTGCCTGACGCGGGCCGCGTACCTCGGCAGCAGGTCGATCGCGTTGCCCCCGCCGAACGCGAGGTGCCCGATGTCGAGGCACCAGCCCACGAGGGCCGGGTCCGTCTCGTCGAGCAGGCGCGCCGTCTCCGCCGGCGTCTCGACGTACGTCCCCACGTGATTGTGGAACGCGAGCGTCATGCCCAGCGGCTCGAGGCGGCGGCCGAGCGCGTTGAGGCCCTCGCCCAGGCTGCGCCACTCCCCACCGGAGAGGCCGCGGGACTCGTCCACGTGCCCGGCCTCGCCGCGACGGCGGTCGTCGCCGGCCTCGGCCGCGACGAGCACCCTCCCGCCGTTCTGGGCGAGAAACTCGGCGATCCCCATCGCCCGCTCGAGCTCCGCGTCCCAGCGGTCGCGGTCCCGGAAGCCCAGGCCCACGAACGCCCCCACGAGGTCGAGGCCGCGGCTCCCCAGCGCCTCCCCGAGCTCGGCGGGGTCCGTCGGCATGGACGGGCCCCACTCGGTGGCGTCGTAGCCGGCCTCGACCATGCGGTCGAGCGCCTCCCCGTAGGGGATCCACGGGAACACGTCGGGGATGTCGGGGCTGTTCCAGTTCACGACCGCCGTCGCGATCCTCACGCCAGCTCCTCCCGCTGCAGGGCGGCCTTCTCCTCGTACCGGGCGCGCGCCGCGACCACGGTCTCCGAGCCGCTGACGCCGGCCGGCGGCACGTCCCACCAGGACTCGTAGCCGGGGGCGCGCTTGTCGGGGCTGACGAGGACGTGGATGACGGTCGTCCGGTCCGCGGCGCGGGCCGCGACCAGCGCGTCGCGGATCTCCTCCGCGGTGGACGCGGTGACGCCGATGGCGCCCATGGCCCGCGCGTGCATGGCGAAGTCCACCGGGACGTAGCCGCCGGTCAGGCGCCCCGTGCCGCCCTCGCGGAAGCGCAGCTCGTTGCCGAACTGGGGCACGCCGCAGTTCCAGGCGAGGTCCTTGATGCACTGGAAGCCGTGGTTGTCGAACACCACGACCGTGATCCTGATGCCCTCGGCGACCGCGGTGACGATCTCGCTGTTCATCATCAGGTAGGTGCCGTCGCCGATGGCGACCACGACCTCGCGCTCGGGCTCGGCCATCTTGACGCCGATGCCGGCCGGGATCTCGTAGCCCATGCAGCTGTAGCCGTACTCGAGGTGGTAGGCCTTGCTGTCCTCGGGCCGCCACAGCTTGAGCAGGTCGCCCGGCAGGCTGCCCGCCGCGCACACGACGGTGGCGTGGCCGCCGACGGTCTCGTTGACGATGCCGATGACCTCGGGCTGGCCGAGGTCGCCCGGCTCGCCGCTGGGGCGCCGGTGGGCGTCCACGCGGGCGTCCCACTCCTCCTTGAGGTCGCCGACGCGGTCGCGGTAGTCAGCGCTGGTGCCCGGGTGGTCGGCGAGCGCCGCGGTCAGGCCCAGCAGCGCCTCGCGGGCGTCCGCGACGACCGGCACCGCCCGCAGCTTGTGGGCGTCGAAGCCGTTGAGGTTGATCCCGACGAAGGTGACGTCCTCGTCCTGGAAGGCGGTCTTGGAGGCCGTGACGAAGTCGCCCATGCGGGTCCCGATGCCGATGACGAGGTCGGCCTCCCTGGCCAGGCGGTTGGCGGCCAGGCCGCCCGCGGCGCCGATCGGCCCGACGTTGTACGGGTGGTTCCAGGGCAGCACGCCCTTGCCGGCCTGGCTCTCGGACACCGGGATGCCGTAGGTGGTGGCGAACGCGTCGAGCGCCGCCTCGGCGCCCGAGTAGATGGCGCCGCCGCCGGCGACGATGAGCGGCCGTTTGGCGGCCCGGATGAGCTCCGCCGCCTCGGCCAGCGCGGCCGGCTCGGGAGCGGGGCGTCGGACGCGCCAGACGCGCCGCTCGAAGAAGCGCTCGGGCCAGTCGTACGCCTCGGCCTGGACGTCCTCCGGCAGCGCGACGGTCACGGCCCCGGTCTCGGCCGGGTCGGTCAGGACGCGGAACGCCTCGGGCAGCGAGCCCAGCAGCTGCTCGGGGCGGCTGATCCGGTCGAAGTAGCGGCTGACGGGCCGGAAGGCGTCGTTGGCCGACACGTCGTGCTCCAGCGGGTGCTCGACCTGCTGGAGGACCGGGTCGGGGAGCCGGCTGGCGAAGTAATCCGAGGGCAGCAGCAGGACGGGCAGCCGGTTGACGGTCGCCTCGGCAGCGCCGGTGACCATGTTCGTGGCGCCGGGGCCGATCGAGCTGGTGCAGGCGAAGGTCTGCAGCCGGTTCTTGTGCTTGGCGTACGCCGCCGCGAGGTGGACCTGGGCCTGCTCGTTCTGCGGCCGGTAGTACGGCATGGCGAACTCGGCGCCCAGCTCCTCGAGCGCCTGGCCGAGGCCGGCCACGTTGCCGTGCCCGAAGATGCCCCAGACGCCCGCGATGAAGCGGTTCTCAACGCCGTCGCGCTCGGCGTACTGGGCGGCCATGAACCGGACGATCGCCTGTCCGACCGTCAGCCGGATGGTGCTCAAGGGGGACCTCCTGGTGGTGGATCTGACGTGGCGGCTGGGGCGGCGGGGAACGACGCCCGGCAGATGGGGTGCGCTAGCTACGGTAATCGTTTACACTGTAGTCCGACGCGACCCCCGCACGCAACCCTCCCGGCCGCATTCGCCGGAGCGGGGCGGGGCTGTCGCCACCAGCTGTTGGTCGTCGTTCAACCGCAGGGGCGCACCTGAGCGGGTCGCGCCGAGACCAGAGTCCAGGAGGCACCGCACATGCTCCGTGTCGCGATGTTGGGGGCCGGCCGTGTGGCCCAGGTCCACGCCCAGTCCGTCACCGAGAACCCCGACGCCGAGCTGGTCTGGGTCTGCGACCCGATCGAGGCGGCGGCCACGTCGCTGGCCGCCAGGCACGGCGCCAAGTGGAGCCTTGACGCCGAGGACGCCCTGGCCGACCCGTCCGTGGACGCGGTGATCGTCGGCACGCCGACCAACACCCACGTGGACATGCTCCTCCGCTCAGTCGCAGCGGGCAAGAAAGTCCTGCTCGAGAAGCCGATCGACCTCGACCTCGCCCGGATCGACGCCGCCTGGGCCAGCATCCAGGCGAAGGCGCCGTTCGTCATGCTCGGCTTCAACCGCCGCTTCGACCCGTCCTTCCGCGAGGTCAGGGAGCGCGTCGGACGGGGCGAGATCGGCATCGTGCGCGCCCTGCGCATCACCAGCCGCGACCCGCAGCCCCCGCCCGCCGCGTACCTGGGCGTGTCCGGCGGCATGTTCAAGGACATGACCATCCACGACTTCGACATGGCCCGCTTCCAGGCGGGCGACATCGTCGAGGTGTCGGCGGTCGCGTCGGACAACGGGCTGGACATGTTCCGGCAGGCCGGGGACCACGCCCAGGCGATCGTGACGATGCGGGCGGCGTCCGGCGCCCTCGTGACCATCGTCAACAGCCGCTCCTGCGCCTACGGCTATGACCAGCGCCTCGAGGCGTTCGGCGACGCCGGCTCGCTCGAGGCCGGCAACTGGACCGCCACCACCGTGCGCGCCGCCAGCGCCACGCAGACCGAGGCGGCGGGGCCGATCCTCAACTTCTTCCTCGAGCGCTACACGCCCGCGTTCCGCAACGAGTTCGCCGAGTTCGTCGCGGCCATCAGGGAGGACCGCGCCCCCGCGGTCGGGTTCGCCGACGGACGGGCCGCGCTGGCCCTGGCCGAGGCCGCCAACGAGAGCGTCGCCACCGGCCGGGTCGTCAAGCTCGGCTGATCCCCTCGCCCGCATGAGCGGCCGGTCCCGCGACCCGACGGGGCCGGCCGTTCCGATTCGCGGAGCCTCGCAGGGGTCGCCGTTGTCCGACGGGGCGCCGGGCCGCTCTCCCTACGGCCGCGCCAGCTCCCGCCGGACGCGGTCGGCCACCCGCTCCGGCGTCAGGCCGTGGCGGTCGAGCAGCCAGGCGTTGGGCGCCGACTCCCCCCACGCGTCCTCGATGCCGATGCGCGCCACCCGCCGCGGCTCGTGCGAGGTGACGACCTCGGCCACGAGGCCGCCGAGGCCGCCGAGCACGGTGTGCTCCTCGGTGGTGACCACGAGCGGGACGGCGGCCGCAGCCTCGGCGAGGGCCAGCTCGTCCACCGGCTTGAGGCTCGGCACGTGCACCACCCCCGCGCCGATCCCCTCCACCGCGAGCAGGTCGGCCGCCGCCAGGGTCCGCGCGGTCTGCTGGCCTGTTGAGACCAGCAGCAGGTCGGCCCCGTCCCGGAGCCGGATGACGCGCCCGGGCTGGAATGCGTAGTCCGGGCCGAAGACGTCCGGGCCCGCCTCGCGGCCGAGGCGCACGTACATCGGGCCGGGGGTCGCGGTCGCCCAGCGCACGATGGCGGCGCACTCGGCCGCGTCGGCGGGCGCGAGCACCGTCATCGACGGCATCGCCCGCATGATCGCGAGGTCCTCGACGTCGATGTGGGTCATGCCCGAGAAGCCGAGCTGCAGGCCCGAGTAGGCGGCCCCGATCTTCACGTTGGCGCGGGTCTGGGCGACCGACATCCGCACCTGGTCAACCGCCCGGTGCGTGAAGAACACCGTGAACGACGACAGCCAGGGCACGAAGCCGAGCGAGGCGAGCCCGACGGCGGTGCCCACCATCCCCTGCTCGGCGATTCCCATCTCCAGGAACCGGTCGGGAAACGCCCGGGCGAACTTCTCCGCCTTGGTGGAGGTGGCGAGGTCGGCGTCGAGGACGAGGAGGTCGGGGTTCGAGGCGGCCAGCTCGATGAGCGCGTCCGCCCAGATGTCGCGCTGCGGGGCGGTCACGATGCCTCCTCCGCCATCTCGGCGCGCGCCGCCGCAACCTCGGCGTCCGTGGCCGCGCGCGCGTGCCAGGCGATCGAACCCTCGGTGAAGCTGAACCCTCGGCCCTTCACCGTGCGGGCCACGATCGCGGTGGGGATCCCCGTCGGCGCGAGCGAACGCGCCGTCTCGCAGGCGTCGACGATCTGTCCGAAGTCATGCCCGTCGATCTCGATGACCCGCCAGCCGAAGGCCTCGAGGGGCGCCCGGGCCCGGACGTCCCCGAACGGATCGCGTCGGTCTCCCCGGTGCTCCTCGCCAGCCCGAAGCGGCCAGCCGTACTGCTGCAGGCCATTGTGGTCAAGGATGACCGTCAGGTTGCCCAGCCGCTCCTTGGCGGCGAACTGGACGCTCTCCCAGACCTGCCCCTCCTGCATCTCGCCGTCGCCGAGCATCACCCACGTGTGGAAGCCGCGGCCGCGGAGCCGTGCGCCGAGGGCGATCCCGACGCCCACGGAGATCCCCTGCCCCAGCGATCCAGTCGAGGCGTCGAGGGCTGGCAGTCGCGTCATGTCGGGGTGTCCCTGCAGGCGGGAGCCCGGCTGGTCGAACGTCCGCAGCTCGTCGACCGGGAAGTAGCCCGCGAGCGCGAGCGCCACGTACAGCCCGACCGCGGAGTGGCCTTTGGACAGGACGAACCGGTCTCGGTCGGCCCAGTCGGGTTCGGCCGGTCGCACGCGCATCACCCGCGCGTACAGCGCCACCAGCAGGTCCATGGCGGACAGCGGCCCGCCGATGTGGCCAGCGCCCGCGGCATTGGTGGACTCGAGCACCAGCAGCCGGCCACGACGGGCGAGAGCCGCGAGGTCAGCGTGCGGATCGGGGCTCGGCTGGTCGGGCTGGGCAGGCGGCAGAGGCTGGTCGGGCTGGGCAGGCGGCGGAAGGGTCATGCGCGGGCTCCTGCAGGCTCCGTGGGGCGCGACGGTGGGTGACCCCATCTTTCCAGATCCGGGCGCACAATGCAATCGATTACACCACAAGGGCGACGAGCTCCGCTGACCGCGTGCGTCAGACAGCCCGCGCGGGCCGGGGCGGGGCGTGGTCCCAGGTGAGGAGCGCGCGGGGGCGGGGCGCGGAGCGCGCGCCCGGGCGAGCGCCCGCGGCACGCATGCCCATCAGGCGTATGGGAACGTTCTTCGGGGCGAAGATCCGCTCGCGCCGGCGGCCGGGGGCACACCACGCTGCCGACCCTCGCCGCGGCTGGGCGAGGGGCGTGGAACGTTCAGGCGGCACGTATGCGCACCAGGCGTACGGAGACGGACCTCGGGAGCGGCCCCCGCGTGGCACCCTCGCCGGCGGCCGCCGAGGGCCCCCCACGCTGCCGAGGCTCGCCGGCGCCATGCGTGGCAGGCATGGGCCGGCGGCAGGCGGGGCCGACCGCGGCCGGTGCGCCCTCGGGGACCTGGACTCGCCGCCCGCTAAGCGTGGTGCGCATGCGGCGCGCACGGGGCGTGCCTGGGGCGCGCTAAGCGTGGTGCGCATGCGGCGCGCACGGGGCGTGCCTGGGGCGCGCTAAGCGTGGTGCGCATGCGGCGCGCACGGGGCGTGCCTGGGGCGCGCTAAGCGTGGTGCGCATCCGGCCCGCTAAGCGTGGCGCGCATGCGGCGCACATGGGCCCCACCAAGCGTGGCGCAC
>JAKAMV010000340.1 GCA_021812735.1 Chloroflexota bacterium
GGCGCCGGGCGCACCTGTTCGCGGAGCTCGGCTCGACCATGAAGCTGCCGCGCTCGTCGCCCAGCCGGCTGTCGCTGGAGGTCATCGAGCTGGCCGACCAGGAACGGCCGCCGATGATCCGGATACCCGAGTACCTCGAGCGCCGGAAGGGCACGGCGTGAGCGGTGGCCGGCTGGTGCCGCTGCGCGTGCTGGTCGCGCCCGACTCGTTCAAGGGCTCCCTGACCAGCGTGCAGGTGGCCGGCGCCATGGCGACCGGCTGGACGGGCGCGCGTCCCGACGACACGGTCGACCGGTGCCCGATGTCGGATGGCGGAGCCGGCCTGCTGGACGCGCTGCTGGCGGCCGACTCGTCCTGGCAGCAGCTGCCGGCGGCCTCCCGCGATCCGCTCGGCAGGGCCATCGGTGCCCGCTTCCTGCGCTCGGCCGAACGGGGCGTCGTGGAGCTCGCCGACGCCTCGGGGCTGGCGCGCGTGAGGCGGGACGAGCGGGATCCCGGGGCGGCGAGCACGTTCGGGACCGGCCTGACGCTGGCGGCGGCCATCGGGCTCGGGGTGCGCGACGTCGTCCTCGGGGTCGGGGGCAGCGCCACCACCGACGGAGGTACCGGCCTTCTGGCCGCCCTCGGGGCGCGGTTTCTCGACGCCGACGGCGTGGACCTGCCGCCCGGCGGTGCGGCACTCGTGCGGCTGGCCCGCGTGGACCTCCGCGGGCTTTCGCCCCTGCTCGCCGAGGTACGCCTCACGGTCGCCTCCGACGTGACCAACCCGCTCCTCGGGCCGGACGGCGCGGCGGCCGTCTACGGGCCCCAGAAGGGCGCCTCTCCGCAGCAGGTGAACGAGCTCGACGCCGCGCTGGCGCGCTGTGCGGACCTGCTCGAGGCCGCGGCCGGGCGCGCCATCCGGGACGTCCCCGGCGCGGGTGCTGCCGGCGGGACCGTTGCCGGCCTGCTGGCGATCTCCGACCACTTTGCCGGGTTCGCCGTGCGCCCCGGTGTCGCGGAGGTGATGACGCTGGTCCGCTTCGACGAGCGCCTCGCGGGATCCTCGCTGGTGCTGACCGGCGAGGGCCGGGTGGACGCGCAGACCGCCTTCGGCAAGACGGCGTTCGGGGTGGCGCGGCGGGCACGCGAGGCCGGCGCGCCGTGCGTGGTCATCGGCGGGAGCGTCGATCCGGACGGGCTCGCGGCCTTCGAGACCATGGGAGCCGTGGTGCTGCCGGCCTGCGAGGACCACCGCGGCCTCGAGGCGGCCATCGCTGCCGGCACGGCGCCGATCGAGCGCGCGGCGGAGCGCGTGGCGCGGCTCGTGTCGCTGGGCGCGACGCTCGGCGGCCGTCCGAACCGGGCGTGACGGCGCTCCCCGCGGCCCCGGCGCTGGAGCGCGAGCGTCCCGGCCTCGTCTCGTTCGTGCTGACGGCACTCCGCGAGCTGTACGGTCTCCCCGAGTGGCAGCCGCGCCGTCCGCCGACCGACGAGCTGGTCCTCACGATCCTTTCGCAGCACACCAGCGACCTCAACGCCGAGCGCGCCTTCGACGAGCTCGCCAGGAGGTACCCGGACTGGGATGCCGTGGTGCGCGCGCCGGTCGAGTCGGTCGCGTCGGCCATCGTCTCGGGCGGCCTGGCACGGCAGAAGGCGCCTCGCATCCAGGGCGTGCTGCGCCGGATCCGCGAGGAACGCGGCGACTACGCGCTCGACTTCCTGGGCGCGATGGAGCCGCGGGCTGCGCGCGACTGGCTGGTACGCCTCGACGGCGTGGGGCCCAAGACCGCCTCGGTGGTGCTGCTGTTCTGTTTCGGGCTTCCGCTCATGCCGGTCGACACGCACGTCCACCGGGTCACCACGCGAATCGGGCTGATCCCGGCGGGCGCGCCTGCGGACCGCGCCCACGACCTCGCGCTCGACGTGTTCCCGCGTGACCGGATGTACGAGGCGCACGTCAACCTCATCACGCACGGGCGGCGAACCTGTTCCGCCCGCAAACCGGCCTGCACGCGCTGCCCGGTCGCCCCCCGCTGCCGGTACGTCGATCCCGGAGCGCCATGACCGTACGGCGTTGCAGGTCTGCCCGCACAGCGTGCATACTTGCCGCATGGAGTATGGCGCTGGCGTACTGGTAGGGGAACGTGGCCAGATCACGATCGAGAAGCCGATCCGTGAGCGGTTGGGCATCCGGCCGCGTGACGTGGCAGTCCAGACGATCGAGAACGGTCGGCTGGTGGTGACGTTCGTGCCGGGTTCGCATCGCCGGTCCCTGCTGGGTGCGCTCGCCGGGCCGTATGCGCCCGTCCAGCCGGCGCCGGTCGCCGTCCCGCCGGCCGGCGAGGACGAGGCCGTGGCCCGAGGAGTTGTCGAGGACGAGCCCGCCTCGGCGCGTCGGCCCCAGCCGGCACCGGATCCGGGCGAGGATGCCGCTCCCCGATGACCCCGAGGCGCATCCGGGAGGCGCCCGCAGGCACCGCGTACGTCGACACCAATGTCGTCGTCCGGTACCTCGTAGGCGACGATCCGGTGCGTGCGGCGGCGGCGGCCGGGGTGATCGACTCCGACCGGCCACTGGCCCTGTCGATCCTGTCGGTACTGGAGACTGCCCACGTCCTGCGCGTCTCCTACGGACGGAACCGGGCGGATATCGGTCACGCGTTGGTGGATCTGCTGGCGCGCGAGAACATCACGGTGCCCGAGATCCCGACGGAGAGCGTCATGTTTGCCCTGAGTCGGTGGCGGGACGGCGAGATCGAGTCCGTCGGTGACGCGCTGATCGACGCGAGCATGCTCGCGTCGGTCGCCACCGAGATCTACTCGTTCGACGCGACCTTCCCCGCGCTGGGGTGGCAAGTGACCGAGCCTGGGGCGCCGTAGCACGTCGCCCCTCAACATGTGCGCGCCGATGTGGCGACCGTGAGCACTCGCACGAGCAGCACGATTTCGAGGTGGCCGCGATCTGCGTGGCCGCACCCCAGACAGGAGCGTGCCTGATGACCTTTCAGTCCCTCGTCGCGGAGTTCCTCGACCGCGAGTACGAGCTCTCGCCCGTGCGCGCCAGCCAGCTCGGGCTGACGGAGTTCGACGGCCGGCTCGACGACCTGTCCGCCGACGCGTTCCGCGCCCGCGACCGGGAGGCCGCGAGCTGGCTCGAGCGGTTCGACGCCCTCGACGGCGCCGAGCTCACGCCGGACGAGCGGATCGACCGCGACCTGGTGCGCTCGGTCCTGCGGGGCCGCCTGATCATGGCCGACTGGGAAGACTGGCGGCGCGACCCGGCGACCTACACCAACGCGACCCTGGACGGCGTCTTCACCCTGTTCCTCCACCGATTGCGGCCCGAGGCGGAGCTGATCGATGCGGCGGTCAGCCGGATGCGGGAGATCCCCCGAGTCCTGTCCGAGGGCGCCGCGAACCTCGACCCGGCGATGGCCCATCCGCTGATCCTGCGGCGCGGGGCGGCCGCGGCCCGGGGCGGCGCACGATACCTGCGCGAGCTGCTCCCGACCGACGTGGCGGCGGGGCCCGGGCGCGACCGGCTTGCCTCCGCCGGGTCCGATGCGGCGACGGCCATGGACGCCTGGGCGGCCCACCTGGAGCGGATGGCCGGCGAGGCAACGGGCACCTGGCAGCTCGGTGAGGAACGCTACACGCGGCTCCTGCGTGAGAAGGAGCAGCTCGACGTCGATGCGCGCGGGCTGCGCGAGCGAGGTCGCGCAGAGTACGAGCGGCTGGCGGCGGAAATGGCGGAGGTCGCGCGGCGGGCCCGCGGCACGGGCGACTGGGCATCGGTACTCGAGGAGGCCGCCAGGGACCACCCGCTCACCGAGGACGCGATGCGCGACGGATATGCGCACTGGACCGCAAGGGCCCGCGCGTTCCTGGCCGAGACCGGCCTGGTGACGCTTCCGCCGGGCGAGCGATGCCTGGTGGAGCCGTCGCCGGTCTTCCGGCGGCCCACGCTGGGCGTCGCGTCCTACAGTGCCCCGCCGGCCTTCTCCGATTCGTGGACCGGGCACTTCTTCGTCCCGTTCGCGCCCGACGGCACGCCGGACGCGGAGATCCAGCAGCGACTGGAGGCCAACAGCTGGGGCGACATCCCCACCACGTCGGTGCACGAGGCGTACCCCGGCCACCACTGGCACCTGGTGATGCGCAAGCGCAACCCGAGCCCCGTCCGGCGCGTGTTCGGCACGCCGTACTTCAACGAGGGCTGGGCCCTGTATGCCGAGCGCGTGATGCGGGAGCGCGGGTTCTTCACGGACCCCGTCCAGGAGCTCTTCCATTTGAAGGCGACGCTGTTCCGGGCCGCCCGCATCGTCGTGGACACCAGCATCCACCTGGGCGAGATGACCCACGAGGAGGCCGTCGACTTCATGCGTACGAAGGCCGGTCTGCCCGAGCCGACCGCGAAGGCGGAGGTCGGGCGCTACTGCGCGTGGCCCACGCAGGCCTCCGCGTACCTCACCGGCTGCCTGGAGATCCTGCGGATCCGGCGCGACTGGCTCGATGCGCGCGGGTACGGGGGAGTCGCCCCGGCCGACGTGCCGGTTGCGGCGATCCGTGAGTTCCACGACACGCTCACCGGGAGCGGCTCGCTCCCGCTGGGACTGGCGGAACGGGTGATGACCGGCGCGCCCCACGCCTGACGACGTGGCGCGGCCGAGTGTCGCCCGGGCGACCGCGACCCGGACATGGCTCCGGACGGCGCGGATTCCGCCAATGTGCAAGGCCAAACGCAAGGGCCGAACCCGGACCCGGCCCGAATCCATGCGAATCGGGCCGTAAACTCGATGGCGCCGGCGTCGCCGATGCCTGTCCCGTGCCGACGCCGGCATTTTCCTGCCCGGAAGGCCAGGCCCACCGAACGGGCGGCGCGTCGAGGCGGCGGCATGCCCACGGGCCCCCACGCCGGACTTTCGGGGTATTGCCCGACGGCCGGCCGCTGGTACGATCGCGTGGCGACGGGGCCGCACCGTCACCTCAGACAGATGGCACTGATGCACCATTGGCCTTCCCGAGCGACGCGCCTGGCCGTGCTCGCGACGCTCGCGCTCGCGCTGGCGGCCTGCTCGACGTCGACGGCGGGCCCCGGCACGCCCTCCGGCCTGCCGGACGGGATCCCGGTGCCGGCCGATGCCGCGGTCGTGGTCGGCCAGGGCGGTGGCTATGACGGGGGAGCGACCCTGTACGGCTTCAGCTCGGACCTGGGACCGGCCGCGGCCCTCCACGGTTACGCATCCCAGCTTGCCGCCGCGGGCTACTCGCCTGCGGGCACCAGCGGGCGCTGGCAGCTGTACCGGCACGGCACGACGCTGGTGGCCGTCCGGGCCGGGCAGAGTGGGCCGCCCACGGATCTGCTGGTGCGCGTGACGACGACCCCGGCGACCGCCCCGCCCGCGGGTGGCAGCGCACGGGCCGGCGGGTCCGCGAGCGCCTCGAGCGGCAACGGCACCGGCAGTGCGGCCGCCGCAGGCACCTCCAGCGCCAACGGCAACCCTGCCGGCAACGCCGGCGGCAACCCCGTCCCGGGCGCCAACGGGGCGGCCAACGGCAACCCTGCCGGCAACGCCGGCGGCAACCCCGTCCCGGGCACCAACGGGACCGCCAACGGCAACCCTGCCGGCAACGCCGGCGGCAACCCCGTCCCGGGCACCAACGGGACCGCCAACGGCAACCCTGCCGGCAACGCCGGCGGCAACCCCGCGACCCCGGTCCCCCAGCCCCCGCCCCCCAACGGCCAGCCTGCCGTCCCGCCCGGACAGGTCGGTCGGACGCCTCCGCCGGGCGTCGCGAAGACGCCCCAACCGTGAGCCACCGATGGTGAGCGACCAGATCCGGCGCGTGCTGCTCATCGACGACGACGTGCGCCTGCTCGCCCAGCTGACCGATCGCCTGGAACGCGACGGCTTCGAGGTCCAGCCCGCGAGGTCCGGCGCCGAGGCCATCTCTCGCTACAGGCCGTTCGCGCCCGACATCGTGGTCCTCGATCTGATGATGCCCGGCATGGACGGCGAGGAGACGGCGGAGCGGCTCCTTCGTCTCGGGGACGTCCCGATCATCGTGCTGTCCGCCATCACGGCCGGGGAGAGCAAGGTCAGGTTCATCGAGCGGTACGCCGAGGATTACGTCACCAAGCCGTTCGACTACGCCGAGCTGCGGGCCCGGATCAAGCGGGTGTCCCATCGGCTGGGAGAGCGGGTTCGCGACCGCGAGCTGCGGCTGGGCCCCGAACTGACCCTCGTGCTGCAGCGGCGCGAGGCCTGGGTCTCCGGCCGACGGGTCTCGCTCAGCCCCATCGAGGTCAGGCTGCTGGGCGCGCTGTCTCGGGACCTCGGGCGGGCAGTGCGGACCGATCAGCTCGTGGCCCGCGGCTGGAGCGAGGTGGATGCGGCCGACGAATCGTTCGTGTGGGTCTCGGTCCGCCGGCTGCGGCAGAAGATCGAGCCGGACCCGGACCATCCGCGCTACCTGTTGACCGAGCGGGGCGTCGGCTACCGGCTGGTGCCGGCCGCGACCTGACCGGCGGCCCATGGCGCCGCCCCGGGGACTCTCCTATCGACAGCAGCAGACGCTCTCGCTGCTGATCCTCGCGATCGTCCCGGTGGTGCTCGTCGCCGCGATCGTGCTGGGACAGGTGGACGGCGCGATCCGTGCCGACGCGGACAACCGGGTGGTGGGCGCCGGACGCGCGGTCCAGAGCATCCTCGGGTCGGACGCCGCATCGCTCGACAGCCTGGCCCGGAGCTACGCGACCTGGAACGTCCTGCAGGGGTACGTGGCCGCGCTCCAGGAGCAGGACATCGCCCAGGCCGTCGTCGACTTCCAGGTGGCCCAGGGTGGAGTGGACGACGCGGTCGTCATGGCGGGCACGCACGCGATCGGAGGGGGCCCGACGGCCGACGTGACCGCGCTCGAGGCGGTCCTGAGGAGAGCGCTGGCCCCGGGGGGCACGCTTCCGGGATCCACCTACGTGGACCTGCCGGGCGGCGTCTTCCAGGTCTCGCTGCAGCCGATCGATCTGTCCGGGCTGTCCGGCCCGGGCGTGACGGCCAGCGGTGGACGTGCCGGCCTCGCCTTCGCGCAGCGCCTCGGATCCGACTTCGTGGTGCAGGCCAGGGGGCTCACCGGCTTCGACGTCGCCGTGTACGACGCATCGGGTGCCCTGACGGCCGCGTCCGACCAGGCCCTCGCGCAGCAATCGGCCCCGGGACACGGCGTCGCGCCTGCGGACGGCGACGCGCTGGTGGCCCGGCGCCTTCCGAACAACGTCTTCGCGGTCGGACTTCCCCTGCAGGGCATTTCGGCCCCGGGCGCGCCGGCGCAGGTCGGCACCATAGTGGTCGCCACCCAGCTCGGCCTAGCGTCGACCGTCGGCCCGAGCCTGGTGCCGTACCTCGCCGCCCTCCTTGCCCTGGTGCTGGTGTTCGCGGCATCGCTGGCCGTCTACCTCGCCGACCTGCTGCGACGGCGCCTCGGTGCGGTGGAGGCTGGACTCGCGGCCGTCGCCGCGGGCGACCTGGGGGCGCGACTGCCGGCTGGCGACCGGGATCAGCTGGACCGACTGGCCACGTCGCACAACAGGCTTGCCGCCGCGCTCGAGCGGCGCGACCGAGTGGTGTGGCGGTCCCTGGAGGCGCTGGAGGCGCTGCGCCCGGAACGGGGGCCGGCGAACCTGCTCGGCGATGTGCTCGATGGGGCACGCTCGATCTTCGAGCTGGATGCCTGCTGGCTGCGCGACGGCACCGGCGCGGTGGTCGCCGCGTCGCCTCCGGGCTCCCCTCCGGCGGCGACCGACCCCTCCCTGGTGTCGGCCGCGATCGACGCGATCCCCGGCAGCCGCCTGGAGGGCACGGGGACGTCGGTCGGGTCGTGGACCGTCGCCGACCGCGCGCTGTTCGGGCTGTTCGCCCGTGAGGCCGGGGTGGCGCTGCGCAGCGCCGGGCTCCACGAGGAGACCTCGCGGCGGGCCGAGCGACTCGGGCGCGCCAACGAGCTTCAGCGCGAGTTCGTGCGGGGCCTGGGCCACAACCTGCAGGCACCCCTGGCCCGGATCCTGATGTCGTCCGAGGACCTCGTGACGGCAACCGCGCAGGGCGAGGACGGGCGCCGCCACGCGGAGGCGATCAACGCAGACGCTGACCGCCTCACGCGCGTCGTGCGCGAGCTGCTCACCGCGACTCGGCTCGACGCGGGCATGTACGTGCCGCAGGCGGAGCCGTTCGCGCTCGCCCCGGCCATCCGCAGAGCCTGGAATGCGCTGGCGACGGACCGTCACCTCGACCTCGTCGATCGCAGCGCCGGGTGGCTGGCCGTGGGGGACCGGGAGTCCGTGGAGCAGGTCGCCTGGATCCTGCTCGACAACGCCGTCCGCTATGCCCCGTCGGGGCCGGTCCACGTGAGCATCACGGCTGCGGGAGACCGCGAGCTGCTGGTCCGGGTGCACGACGAGGGCCCCGGCGTGCCCCGGTCCGAACGCGCAATGGTCTTCCGGCGGTTCCAGCGCGGCTCGACCGCTCGCGGCCACGACGGGACGGGGCTCGGGCTCGACGTGGCCCGGCGGCTGGTGCGCGCGATGGGCGGTCGGCTGCGCTACGAGGACGCACCCGAGGGAGGCGCCACGTTCGCGTTCACGCTGCCGGCCGAGCCGGCAACGGGGCCGGAATGAGCCCCGAGTCGGAGGCCGACATGCGGCCCGGCACTGCTATCCTCCGCCCATGACCATGGCTCCGCGGCCCGTGCGGATCCTGCTCGTCGACGATGACCCGAACCTGCTGGTGGTGCTCGTCGACCAGTTGCGCGACGACGGCTTCGAGGTCGTCACGGCGCGCGACGGGTTCGAGGCACTGCGCCGGCTGGAGCAGGGCTGGCCCGACCTCCTGATCGTCGACTTGATGATGCCGCGGATGGACGGCCTCACCCTGGCCCGGCAGGTGAAGGAGCGGGCCGACCTGCCCGTGATCGTGCTGTCGGCCGTGGACAGCGGTGACTCCAAGGCGAGCACGCTCGAGGCGGTCGCCGAGGATTACGTCACCAAGCCGTTCCACTACCCGGAGCTGCGGGCGCGGATCCACCGGGTGCTGCGGCGGGTGGGCGACCAGGTGCCGTCCGGGGCGATCCCGCTGGGGCCGTCACTGATCCTGGACCTGCAGAAGCGGCGCGCGATCGTGGACGGCCGGGTCGTGTCACTGACCCCGGCCGAG